>NZ_JBKKJR010000011.1:0-79572 GCF_046614755.1 Megasphaera indica | reverse complement strand
GCACTTTGGTCGCTAAGGCCCAAACCGCAAAAAATCCAACGGACTTAGTTCAGGCCTTGTGTAAACTAGCTTCATCAACTTCCGAGGCAGCGTAAAAGTTGTAAAGTGCTGTCAGTCTATAATATTTATTAAATTCGCCAGTTTTTATACAAAGATTATCTCCGATTCTTACTTCAAGTTTAACATGCCTATTATAACTACAGTTTTTATTTTTTAGCTTAACTTCCACAAACTCGTGTAATCCTACATTTTCTTCGTCCATTAAATTCACTGCCTCTTTGACCATCCTATTTACGGATTATGGCTATTTTCTACATTTTCATCTATCTGATACGCATTGATAACTACGTTACATTGTACCATATCGCCCAGTCAAAGTACAGCCAGCCGCAGTTCAATAAAGCAAGAGCTGCCTTTCCCAGCATCCGCCCGGAGAGACAGCCCTTTTTATAACTTCGCTTGTGTTTATAATTCTTTGATGAGGTTGACCATTTCGATGGCGCTGGTTGCGACATCGAAGCCTTTGTTGCCGGCTTTTGTGCCAGCCCGTTCGATGGCCTGTTCGATGTTTTCTGTCGTGATGACGCCGAACATGATGGGGATGCCCGTCTTGAGGGATGCCTGGGCGATGCCTTTGGCCGATTCACCGCAGACGAGGTCATAGTGGCTGGTAGCGCCGCGGATGACGGCACCGAGGCAGATGACGGCGTCGTATTTGCCCGATTCTGCCATTTTCTGGGCGATCAGGGGGATTTCAAAGGCGCCCGGGACCCAGGCCGTCGTAATGTCTGCGTCATCGACGCCATGACGATGGAGAGCGTCGTAAGCGCCGCCGAGGAGCTTGCTGCAGATGAATTCGTTGAAACGTGCGACGACGATGCCGAATTTCGCACCAGAACCGATTAATTTACCTTCTTTGACTTGTACCATTGTAAAACACTCCTATTCTGAAATATTATGTTAAAATCCATTTTCCAGCAGTTTTTCCATCGTCAGGCCCGAAGACGCCGACGACGGATGACCGACGGTAAAGCTATGGACATATTTCCCGATGACATCCGTTTCCAAATTGACGATAGCGCCCGGATGTTTATCCATGAGCGTCGTATTGGCCATGGTATGAGGGATGATGGAAACGGAAAATTGGCTGCTGCCGACGGATACGACAGTCAGGCTGATGCCGTCGATGGTGATAGAGCCTTTTTCGACGATGAACGGCTCCATGTCCTTGGGGATGGAAATGGTGATGACCCGGGCAATGCCATCGGTGGCAATGCGGGCGACGTGGCCGATGCCGTCGATATGGCCGCTGACGATATGACCGCCCAGGCGGCCGCCGACCTGCATGGCCCGTTCGAGGTTGACCTGGGAACCGCTCTTGATAGTGCTGAACGATGAGCGGCGCATGGTTTCATGCATGACGTCGGCCGAAAAGGTCGAGTCCGTCATATCCGTGACGGTCAGGCAGACGCCGTTGACGGCGATGCTGTCGCCGAGCTGCGTGCCTTCTAATACTTTGTGTGCCTGAATGGTCAGGCGGATGGAATCGGGGCGGCGGTCCATATGGGCAATCGTCCCCAGTTCCTCAATGATGCCAGTGAACATAGGCGCCCTCCCTGTTGGCATTATATGCCGTAATCAATACATTATTGTCATGGAGTTCTGCCGAATCGTAGACCAGCGGCAGGCATTCATCGAGTTCATCGACGCCGCAGCCGCCGACAGACGGCAGGGCCCCGGTCCCACCGATGACCTTGTCCCCCATGAAGGCATAGATCTTATCGACCAGGCGGGCGTCGAAGAAGCTGCCCTGGACGGTACTGCCGCCTTCGACGAGGATGCTGGTCAGCCCTTCGTCGTGCAGGAGCTGCAAGGCGTCGGGCAGGTAGATGGTCTTGCCGTCCTGGAGCGGTGCCAGGATGACGCGGACGCCAGCCTCTTTCAGGGCTTTCATCTTCTCTACCGGGCACAGGGACGTCGTAACGATGATGGTCTGCGTCGTCTTATCGGTGACGACGAGCGAATTCAAAGGCGTCCGCCCTTTCGTATCCAGTACGATGCGCACGGGCTGATGCGGTGCATCCTGGCCGGGCCGTTCGATGCGGCTGGTCAAGAGGGGATTGTCTGTCAGGACCGTGTTGATGCCGACTAAGATGCCGTCATATATGGAGCGCAGATAGTGACCGTAGCTGCGGGCCCATTCGTTGGTGATCCACTGGGATTTCCCCGTCCGTGAAGCTGTGCGGCCATCGAGGCTCTGGGCCAGTTTGATGGCGATGAACGGTTTCTGGACCATCATGTTCTTGATGAAGACTTCGTTGAGCTGAGCCGCTTCCTTCGACATGAGGCCGACTTCGACGGCGATGCCGGCTTTGCGCAGGATGGCCGCGCCTTTGCCAGCCACTAAGGGGTTGGGGTCGAGCATGGCCATGACGACTTTGCCGACGCCTTTTTCGACGAGGGTCCGGGCACACGGCGGCGTTCTCCCGTAATGGGCGCAAGGTTCGAGGGTCACATAGACCGTAGCCCCCTTCGCCCGTTCGCCAGCTTCACGCAATGCCCATACTTCGGCATGAGGCGTGCCGGCCTTATGATGGTATCCCGTGCCGACGATTTCACCATCTTTGACGATGACGCAGCCGACGGCAGGATTGGGTGTCGTATAGCCCAGGGCGGTCTTTGCCAATTCCAGGGCTTTTTTCATATACTCTGCCGGTTCCAATGTATTCCTTCCCTTCTATTCAGATTCGCAAGATAAAAAAAGGCTATGGACGTAAGATTCCCATAGCCTTTTGAGCGCAACAAAAACACAATCTGTCGTCTTTTCCCATCCAGACTGTACTGTCGGTACCGAAATTGCATCGGTTCAACCCTTGCGGGTTAGCGGACTGTCACCGCCGGTCAGGAATTGAAAGCGCCGCTTTCTCACCTTGCCTCAAAGACTATCCTTATTCATTTGAACTACATGTATGATTTTAGCACATGAAAAGAAGAAATACAAGTCCTTATCGCAAGGACGCGATGGCAGCGGCCCGGTCGTCAGCTCCGAAGACGGCACTGCCGGCGACGAGGAAGGTCGCACCGGCGTCTTTGACGGCCTGAACGGTCTTGGCATTGACGCCGCCATCCACTTCGATGACAGCCGTCGTATTGCCGGCCTGTTCCAGGAGCGCCTTGGCCTGGCGAATCTTATCGACGGCATAGGGAATGAACTTCTGGCCGCCGAAGCCGGGGTTGACGCTCATGATGAGGATCATGTCCAGCTGCCCGGCCAGGCAGGACAAAGTCGATACGGGGGTCGCCGGGTTGAGGGCGACGCCGCCTTTCATGCCGGCTTCGTGGATCTGCTGCAGGACCCGGTCGAGATGGGTGCAGGCTTCCTGATGGACCGTGACGTACTGGACGCCGGCAGTAGCCAGGCCGTCGATGTAGGTTTCCGGATGTTCTACCATGAGATGGGCATCGAAGGGCAGCTTGGTGCAGCTGCGCAGGGCCTTGACGACGGGGACGCCAAAGGTCAGGTTCGGCACGAAATGGCCGTCCATCAAGTCGAGATGGATACAATCTGCCCCCTTCCGTTCGACGTCCTGAATGTCTTCAGCCAGGCGGGAGAAGTCCGCTGATAATATAGATGGGCAAATGGTTACCATGACTATCGTTTCCTTTCTGCAATGGAAGTGAGTATCTTACAGTATGTGTCATACCGTTCTTTCTGGATATGACCGTCAGCGACGGCCTGTTTGACCGTACATTCCGGTTCGGACAGATGGAGACACGACGAGAACTTGCAGCCGCCGCTGTAGGGCAGCATGTCCGGGAAGAGGCGCAGGACTTCCTTCGGGTCGAGGTGCTCGAAGTCGAGAGAGCTGAATCCCGGCGTATCGACGACATACGTATCGCTGTCGAGGCGCATGATTTCCGAATGGCGTGTCGTATGGCGGCCGCGCTTGATTTTTTCGCTGACAGCGCCGACGGACAAGTCTTCCCGGCCCAGGATCTGGGACAGCAGGCTCGACTTGCCGACGCCCGACGGGCCGGCAAAGGCCGTCATGCGGTGGGGCAGCAGATTCCGCAGGGTATCGAGGCCTTCGCCGGTCTTGGCCGACACGAGATAGACGTCATAGCCGCAGCGTTCATAAAAGGCCTTGTAGGATTCGGCCGTCTCCCGGTCCAGGTCGCACTTATTGAAGCACAGCGTCGGATGAATGCCGCCGTATTCACAGGTCATGAGCATCTTATCGACGAGGAACTGGTTCGGGTCCGGCGACTTGGCCGCCATGATGACCAGGAGCTGGTCGATATTGGCCACGGCCGGCCGGCGTATCTGGTTGCGCCGGGGCAACAGGGCTTCGATGACGCCCTTGTCCTGGCCCAGCTCGGTGATTTCCAGCTCGTCGCCGACGAGTATCTTCGCTTTCAGCAATTTGCCGCGGCGCCGGCACTCGATGAGCCCTTCCCGGCCGACATCGACGTAATAATAGCCGTTATAGTTCTTGATGACGCGTCCTTTTGTCATGTTCCTCCCCTTAGATATACTGGTCCTGTACTAACGAATTGTTGATGTATACTTTGACTCTCGTCTTGCCCGTGCCGCTGACGCTCTTAGAGATGTTGTCGCCGCCGGCCTGGCTGCGGTCATAGACGACGCGCGAGCCATTGTCGTCGGATACGACGATCTGGACATGCTGGCTGGAAGCGCCAGACGGTACGCTGATATTGACCGTCCCGTAATGAGGCGTCCCGGCCGGTTCCTGGTTATTGGCACTGCCATCGGATCCGCCGGAGCTGCTCGACGGCGAGCTCTGGCTGCTCTGGGACGACGGATATTCGACGGACAAGTTGACGACCTTGCCGTCTTCCGACGTCTGGCCCGTGACGACGGCCTGAGAGCTGTCCTTCGACGAATCGAGGTTGGACACGCTGCCGACGGAATAGCCGGCGCTTTCCAGGGCCTTCACGGCCGCATCGAGGCTCATGCCGCTCGTATTAGGTGCTTCATTCTTGGCCGCTTCTGCTTCTTTTTCGGCTTCGCTCTTACGGCAGACGACGAGGTCGACTTTCGTCCCCTTTTCGACTTTCTTCGGCGATTCCGGGTCCTGGTCGATGATGGTCCCGTCGGCATACTGAGCGCTCTCTTTGTAGCGCACCTTGCCCACAGACAGGCCGATTTCCTTCAGTTTCTTTTCGGCCTCATCGAGGGTCAGGCTCCGCAGGTCCGGTATGAGGACTTCTTCACCTTTATTCCCCTTGCTGACAGTCAGGTAAATGGTCCGGTTGGCCTTGACGACGGCTCCGCCAGACGGTGTCTGGGAAATGACTTCGCCGACTGGCACTTCGTCGCTTTCCACTTCCTTGACGGAAACGTCGAGTTTCTTATCTTTCAGTATCTTCTTGGCGATTTCGACCTGTTTACCCGTCACATCCGGTACGGTAATGTCTTCGGTACTCCAAAAATTCCCAAAGGAAAAGAAGGCCCAGACAAAGGCGACGAGGAAGACGCCGAGCATACCGATGATGATAGTTTTCTGCGAATGATTGCTGATAGAATCCATGAACCGCGTGAAGGGGTTCTTCTTCTTTTCTTTCGGTTCTTCTTCGGGCAGGTCCTTTTCCTTGATAGGCTGTAATTTCTGCGTGCCGAAGTTATACGGGCCCTTGCTGATGATCGGCCGGGCGCCGTTGGTATTGATGAAACCCTGGGACAGGCGCAGTTCCGACATCATCTCGCCGATGGACTGGAAGCGGTCGTCCGGGTTCTTGGCCATGGCCTTGAGGATGACCTGTTCGACGAGCCGCGGGATACGGCGGTTGTACTTCGTCGGCAAGGGAATATCGTCCTGGACGTGCTTCAAGGCGATGCTGATGGCCGTATCGCCCGGGAAAGGGACGACGCCAGTCATCATTTCATACATGACGACGCCTAGGGAATAAATATCCGTCCGTTCGTCGATATGGCCGCCACTGGCCTGTTCCGGTGAAAAATAATGGACTGAACCGAGGACGGTGCGGTCGCTGTTTTCGACGGAATTCACAGCCCGGGCGATGCCGAAATCGGCGACTTTGATGCGTCCTGTCTCAGTGACCAGGATATTATGAGGCTTGATGTCGCAGTGGACAATGCCGTTGGCATGAGCATTTTCCAGGGCTTCGCCGATATCGAAGGCAATCTGTATCGACGTGTTGATCGGCAGGTGGCCGTGTTTTTCGATGTATTCTTTTAACGTTTCGCCGCGCACGAATTCCATGACGATGTAATGGACATTTTCATCGTAGCCGACGTCGTATATATTGACAATATTGGGGTGTGACAATTTGGCAGCCGCCTGGGCTTCCTGGCGGAAGCGGACGACAAAATCGTGGTCGTTGCTGTATTTTGAATGAAGTATTTTTACGGCGACGATCCGGTCCAGGAGGATATCCTGTGCTTTGTACACGCTGGCCATGCCGCCTGTGCCTACTTTTTCCAATATCTTGTATCTGTTATCTAAGATATGACCAATCATTTTTAGCTATTCCACCACTTTCATAGTCGTTCCCGATTATATGGTTGTTAAAATTGCCGTGATATTATCTTTCGCCCCGTTTTCATAGACGCGGGCAAAGAGATCATTGATGATTTCCCGTTCTGTCCGGCGGTAATCGCCGATGGCATCGTAGAGTTCCTGTTTCTGGATGAACGATGTCAGGCCGTCGGAACAAATCAGGATGCGATCTTTCGGCTGTACTTCAAAGGCTCCGCTGTCGACGACCAAGTTCTCATCGACGCCGACGGCTCTGGTCAGCACATGGCGCTGGGGATGATCCATCGCCTCTTCTTCGGTTATCTTGCCCTTTTCGAGCAGGACCTGGACGATCGTATGGTCGACGGAAATCTGTTTGAATTCCCCGTCGCGGTATAAGTAGATGCGGCTGTCACCGACGTGGCCCCAGAAGGCCATATGACGAGCCAGGGTCACCATGGACACGGTCGTCCCCATGCCCTTGAGCGAAGGGTCGATCAAGGTCTTGCTGAGGATGCTGGAATTCGCATATTGAATGGCTTTCTCCAGCTGTACCGGTGCTGCATAACTAAAGTTCTTGAAATAATAAGCTATCGCTTCTACGGCCGTCTTGCTGGCGATTTCACCGCCTACATAGCCGCCCATACCGTCGGCTACGGCCAGTACGTTTTTCTCGTGGCTGATATAAAAGGAATCTTCATTCACTTTCCGAACCAGGCCGATTTTGGATTCACCGTATGTGCCCAAATTCTCACGTCCTCTCACGGTGTTTCGTTATAGGTACACATTAATTCATATCATATTCGCCGTCACCTGTCAAATTTTTTCGCGTTTTATGCGCAGCTGGCCGCAGGCGGCCTGTATCTGGCTGCCCATTTCCCGCCGCAGAGTGACGGAAACGCCGTGGCGCTGCAAATACGTGACGAATTCATTCATCGTCTTTTCATCGGGCCGGTAGAGGCCGACGTCGTAGTTGTCGTTGATGGGAATGGCATTGACCAGGATGTTCTGGCCGCCCAGGAGACGGGCCAGTTCCTTGGCGCAGGCGTTAGTACAAGTCAGGCCCTTGATGAGGATGTATTCAAAGGTGACCTTCCGGCCAGTGACATCGAAATAGTGGCGGGCCGCCTTCAGGACTTCGTCGAGGGGATATTTCTCGGCAATCGGCATGATGCGGCGCCGCAAGGCATCGTTCGGCGCGTGGAGGGATACGGCCAGGGTGATGGGCATGCCCTCTTTGGCCAGGTCGTACATCTTGGGGACGATGCCCGACGTCGACAAGGCCATGTTGCGATAGCCCAGATAGAGCGTATCCTTTTCGTGGATGAGCTTCATGAAGCGGATGACGTTATCGTAGTTGAGGAGCGGTTCCCCTGTCCCCATGATGACGATGGAATGGAGGTCCGGCGTGACGTATTTGCGGAAAGCCAGGAGCTGGGCGACCATTTCGCCAGCCGACAGGTTGCGGACGAAACCGTTCTTGGCGGACGCACAGAAGGCGCAGTTGACGGCACAGCCGACCTGGGACGATACGCAGATGGAATTGCCATAGTCGTGCTTCATGAGGACCGTTTCTACGGTCTCACCATCAGCCAGCTGCAATAAGAGCTTCACTGTCTGTCCGTCCGGGGCGTCCAGGCGGGACACGACTTCCGGGAAATGGATCGGCAGCACTTCCTTCAGCTGTTCCCGGTCTTTCTTGGGCAGCAGGACCATATCATTCCAGGAAAAGATATTTTGCTTATAAATATAATGAAAAATCTGGTCAGCCCGGAACTTTTTCATCCCCTGGGCGACGAGGAACGCCTGGAGTTCCTTTTTGGTCATATCAAATACATTACTCATATCAGCCCTCCTTTTTCATGCGGGCAATGAAGAAGCCATCCAGGCCGTCGCGCTGTGGCAGGAGCTGGATGAAAGGCCCTTCATGGCCGGGAACGGGAAGCCACTGCGTCGCGTTTTCTACATGGAATTCCGGATGATTCTTCAAAAAGGCAGCCACGATGCGGCTGTTTTCATCATCATTCATGGTGCAGGTACTGTAGACCAGGATGCCGCCAGGACGGACGCATTGGGATGCACTGTCCAGGATGCGCCGCTGCAAGGCCGGCAGGGTACGCAGGTCACTGGGATTCTTGCGCCAGCGCAGGTCGATCTTATGGCGCAGGACGCCGAGGCCCGAACAAGGGGCATCGACCAGGACCCGGTCGGCTTTGCCGGCGTATTTTTGGCCGATGGTGCAGCCGTTCTGGAGCAGGGTCCGCACATTCTTGAGGCCCAGTTTCTGGGCATTATATTCGATGAGCCGCAGTTTATGCTCATGGATATCGCCGCCGTAGATGACACAGGACGGTCCGCCCAGTGTGGCCAGGTGCGTCGTCTTGCCGCCGGGAGCGGCGCAGACGTCGAAGATGACTTCGTGCGGCTGGGGATCAACGATATGGGCTACCAGCTGGGACGGTTCGTCCTGGATGATGGCCCGGCCATCGCGCAGGCATGTCAGTTCATGGATACCGGGATTGCCGTCGAGGTAGATGCCGTCTGGTGAAATGGCAGCCGGGCGGGCCGGCAGGCCTTGTTTTTCCAAATCGGCCAGCAGCTCTTCGCGGCTGGTCTGGGCCGTATTGACGCGCAGGCACAGCGGTGGGATCGTATCGAAATATTGGCAGAGCCGTTCCGTATCGTCCGGGCCATAGGCTTCGATCCAGCGGCGGACGAGCCATTCCTGCTGATGATAGGTCAGGGCCAGGTGGGCTACGATGTTTTCGCCCTTATCGGGGATGACGAACTGGCTGCGGCGGCGGATACTGTTGCGCAGCATGGCATTGACGAACTTGGCCATGCCCCGGTTGCCGAATTTCGTCGCCATCTTGACGGCTTCATTGCAGGCCGCTGATTCGGGGACTTTGGTCATGCCGAAAATCTGATATAAGCCCAGGCGGATGATGGCCAGACAGACAGGGTCGAGTTTTTGCAGTTTGCGCGTACTGATCTGTGATATGATCCAATCCAGATAATTCAGGCAGCGCAAGGTGCCGTAAACCAGCTCCGTATAGAAGCGCCGGTCCCTGTCGGCAAATTGATGGGTCTGTATCGCCTTGGAGACGACGATATTGCTATAGCCTTCATCGCGGCAGATAGTCAGCAGGCTCTGAAAGGCAATTTCACGAACGTTCATGGATTCCTCCCTGTTCTTTTAAAGCAGTAGCGAACAGCACAAAAGCAGGGCAACCGTCTTCGTTGCGGCAGTTGTCCCGCTTCTCTGCACTGAGTCATTTATAATAATTCACCAGCCGTCAAGGCTGCGCTTTGCAGATATTGGGCAGCAGCCATGCGTTTGCGGCTTTCGGGCTGGACTTCACAGATGCGCAAAGCCCCTTTCCCGGTCTGGACGGTGAATTGTTTCTTAGTCACCGATAACACGGTCCCCGGCGCAGCCTGTGTCCCTTCGACGACGTCGGCTGCCCATATCTTCAGGCGCTTGCCATCATGGCAGATGGTATAGGCACCGGGATGGGGATCCAGCGTCCGGATGAGCCGTTCCAATACGGCCGCATCCTGAGACCAGTCAATGCGGGCTTCTTCCTTGGTAATCTTGGCCGTATACGTCGCCTGACTTTCATCCTGGGCGACGGCGCGGCTTTCATAGCCATCCAGGTCGGTCAGGACGTCGAGCAGGGTCTGGGCCCCTAGGATGGACAATTTATCGAAGAGGGTCCCCGTCGTTTCCTTGGCATCCAGGGGAATGGCCGCTTTTTTCAGCATCTTCCCCGTATCCATGCCTTCGTCGAGGAGCATGATGGTCACGCCGCTTTCGGCTTCGCCGTCTTTGATGGCGTACTGGATGGGGGCGGCGCCGCGATACTTCGGCAGCAGCGAGCCGTGGACGTTGAGGCAGCCGTATTTCGGGATGTCCAGGACGGCTTTCGGCAAAATCTTACCGTAAGCGATGACGATGATGACGTCCGGCGCCAGGCTGCGGAGCTGTTCGATGACGTCGTCACTGCGCATGGAATCAGGCTGGAAGACGGGGATGCCCAGTTCCAGAGCCTTTTCCTTGACCGGCGAGAAAGTCACCTTCTTGCCGCGTCCCCGCTGTTTATCGGGCTGGCTGTAGACGGCGGCGATATCATAACCGGCCTGAGCCAATTTTTCCAGAGACGGGACGGAAAAGTCCGGCGTCCCCATGAATACGATACGTAACTTATCCATTAGTCCCCTACTTTCTGTAAATCCGTCGCCTTTTCGATGAATAGATGGCCATAGAGATGGTCGATTTCATGCTGGAAAATACGGGCCAGGAAGCCTTCCGGTTCATAGATGACGGTCTTGCCATGGCGCGTCAGCGAACGGACCTTGATTTTGGAAGCCCGTTCCACTTTGCCGTAATATCCGGGGATGCTCAGGCAGCCTTCGGTATCGACATTGGTTTCGTCCGATTTTTCCAGGATTTCCGGATTGATGAGCTCGATGAGGCCGTTGCCGTCGTCGAGGACGATGAGCTGCAGCGATTCATTGACCTGCGGCGCAGCTAAGCCTACGCCTTCAGCAGCATACATCGTTTCTGCCATGTCGTCGAGCAATTTCTTTATATGTTTATTCACTTTCGTAACGGGTTTCGCCGTCGCTTTCAAGACGGGATCCCCGGCTTTAATAATAGTAAGTACTGCCATGTAACTTTCACCTCATTGTAATAGTAAAAATGCTTATTCTTTTCTATTATAGTATGAAATCGCCAGAAATGCTATAGATTCATCAGAATTGCTTGAAATAGCCCATTTCTCTCCTGCCGTAATTGACAACATTTATAAGGTTATGTTACATCGTCAGCAATGGAAGAAGTAACACTGAGAGCGGTTCCGGACGTATCCTGAAGGGCGCCATGGCCATGAAGTTTCTCAGAATGCTTCTTTCATTTTTTATTTTGCACTGTAAGGGTCGCCACGTGCGAGCCCCTACAATGGCTGTGGGAATTCCATAAAATTTCTGTAGGGGCCCACGTGGGGCGCCCGTTCCTGCCCGATGTGGGAATGTACTCACATCCCGGACGGGCTGAACAGGCAGGTGCGATTCCCCACGATTATACGGGATCGACATCGATGAGGACGCCGGTCTGCCAGCAGGCCGGGATGCGCTGCATGGCTTTTTTGATGGCTGTCAGGTCTTTTCCGGTCAGGGAGAGGACCAGACGGTATTTATTGCGTATCTTCTTGATGACGTCTTCGTAAGGGCCGATGACGGCGACTTCATCGCCGTGGTCCCCGTTCCAGCTGTTCAGGGCCGCTGCGACGTCGTTGGCCTTGCGCCAGGCTTGTTCTTCTGATTCGTCCTGGACTAAGATCTTGGCCATTTCCTGGAAAGGCGGATAGCCCAATTCTTTCCGGAACTGGATTTCCTGGTCATAAAAGGCCCGGTAATCCTGGCGGGCAGCGCACTGGATGACGTAATGGTCCGGCGCGTAGGTCTGCATGACGACGCGGCCCGGGATATCACCGCGACCAGCCCTGCCAGCCGCCTGGGTCAGGAGCTGGAAGGTCCGTTCCCCAGCCCAGTAGGCCGGGATATTGAGCAGGCTGTCGGCCGATAAGATGCCGACGGCGCTGACGCCGGGGAAATCGTGGCCTTTGGCGACCATCTGAGTCCCCAGGAGGATGTCATATTCATGACGGCGGAAGGCTTCGATGATACAGTCGCCGCTGTGCTTGCGGCTGGTCGTATCCTGGTCGAGGCGGATGATGCGCGCCGACGGCAGGAGTTCGTGGAGCTGCTGTTCCACTTTTTCCGTGCCGCTGCCAAAGAATTTGATGTATTTGCTGCCACATGACGGACAGACCGTCGGCACGGGCTTTTCGGCATCGCAGTAATGGCAGCGCAGGTGGGCGGCCTGACGATGGTAGACCATGGCCACGTCGCACGTATCGCATTTGACGACGTAGCCGCACTTGCGGCACATGACGAATGTCGAGAAGCCGCGGCGGTTGAGAAGGATGATAGCCTGCTGCCGGGCTGCCAGTGTCTCTTCCAGGAGATTCAACAAGCAATCGGAAACGACGCGGTAGTTCCCGCGGGCTAATTCATCGCGCATGTCGACGACCTGGACCGAAGGCAGGGGCCGCTGGCCGACGCGCTCTGTCAGCTCGACCAGGACATAATCGCCCTGCAGGGCCTTATAGTAGTCGCCCAGCGCCGGCGTGGCACTGCCAAGAATTACGGGGCAGCCGTAGTACGCAGCCCGCTGGCGGGCCACGGCGACGGCATGATAGCGCGGCGCTTCGTCCTGCTTATACGAACTGTCATGGGCTTCGTCGACGATGAACAGCCCGATGGACTGGGCCGCCGTAAAGACAGCCGACCGGGCGCCGATACAGATATGACTCGTCCCGTTCTGCATGCGCAGCCAGTTGTTGCGCTTCTCACCCTGGGAAAGCTGGCTGTGCATGACGACGACATCGTCGCCGAAGCGGCGCAGGAAACGGCGGACAATTTGCCCGGTCAGGGCGATTTCCGGCACTAAAACGACGACCTGCCGGCCTTCTTTCAGGACCTGGCTGGCCAGCTGCATGTAGACTTCGGTCTTGCCACTGCCGGTGATACCGTGGAGGACGTAGGTTTTTCCTTGTTCATCGCTTCCGATAACTTTAACTGCCTGGCGTTGTTCCGGTGTCAGCGTAAAGGGAGCATCTCCAGAAAGGGTCGGCAGGATATTCGTCGTCCTGGCCGGCCGCTGGCTCCAGCGGGCCAGGCCTGTCGCACAGAGACGGCGCATGAGGTCGCGGCTGTAGCCCTGGCCCTGCCAATAGGAAACGGCCCCTTCCCCCTTCTCTTTCAAGGCCTTGAGCAGTTCCTGCTGGCGCCGCCGGCCGTGGAGGATGTCTTCGTCATCATCGTGGACGAAGGAAAGCCAGTCTTCCATCTTGTCGGCAATCTGGTTCTTGTAATAAGTCCGGCTGGTCAGGACCTGGCGGGCCAGGGCCGTTTCGACGAGGTCCCTGCCGAAGCGGCGGACAAGGCTGCCCTTTTCACGGCTCCCCTTGTCGGCGACATAGGCCTGGAGCTGCCGCCCTTCAGGATTTACAGGCGCAGCCGGGCCGACGGACAAGAGTTCCTGGCGGACCAAGCCCTTCTTGTCGATCATGAACAGGCGCAGGGCTTCGGAAAGGTTGCAGACATAGTAGTCGCGGATCCAGATGGCCGTGCGGATCATTTCTTCCTGGAAGCCGGTCTGCGTCGAAAGCAGGCCTTCGACGGGCTTCAGCGTGAAATCGGCCGGTTCGTCCAGCTGTTCATGGAGGGCGACGACGATGCCCTCTTCCCGGCGATGACCAAAGGGCACGAGGACGCGGCTGCCGACGCGGACGGCCAGACCATCGGGAACGGTATAGGAAAAAGTCTGCTGCAGCCGTTTCGCCGTCGTATTGATGATGATTTCAGCAATCAAAAGGACACCTCCTTTGTATGGGGCTGTCGCACTAAAAAACTACAAACTGCAAACTCAACACCCAAAAAGAGGCTGTCTTAATGGGACAGCCTCTTTTCTGGATGTTCAGTTTATCGAACCGCCTCTTATAAGCCGGCTTCTTTGCGGAGCGTTTCGGCTTTGTCTGTCTTTTCCCAAGGCAGGTCGAGGTCGTTGCGGCCGAAGTGGCCATAGGCAGCAGTCTGTTTGTAAATCGGGCGCTGCAAGTCGAGCATGGCGATGATGCCAGCCGGACGAAGGTCGAAGTTCTTTTCGATGAGTTCGACAATCTTTTCGTTCGGGACTTTGCCCGTACCGAAGGTTTCGACGTGGATGGAAACCGGGCGGGCCACGCCGATGGCATAAGCCAGCTGGATTTCGCATTTATCGGCCAGGCCGGCAGCGACGACGTTCTTGGCGACGTAACGGGCTGCATAAGCGGCCGAGCGGTCGACTTTTGTGGGGTCCTTGCCGGAGAAAGCACCGCCGCCATGACGAGCCATGCCGCCATAGGTATCGACGATGATCTTACGGCCTGTGAGGCCCGAATCGCCCTGAGGACCGCCGATGACGAAACGGCCAGTCGGATTGATGAAGAGTTTCGTCTTGTCGTCGAACAAGCCTTCCGGCAGTTCCGGTTTGATGACGAATTCGAGGAGGTCGCTTTCGATCTGTTCGCGGCCGACTTCGGGGCTGTGCTGTGCCGAAATGACGATTGTATCGATGCGGACCGGTTTGCCGTCTTCATATTCGACAGTGACCTGGGTCTTGCCATCGGGACGGAGATACGGCAGTGTGCCGTCTTTGCGGACTTTGGCCAGGCGGCGTGCCAGGCGGTGTGCCAGGGAAATCGGCAGCGGCATGTAGTCGTCCGTTTCGTTGGTAGCATAGCCGAACATCATGCCCTGGTCGCCAGCGCCGATAGTATCGAACTTATCCGTATTGCCTTCTTTCTTTTCCAAGGCATCGTCGACGCCCATAGCGATGTCCGGGGACTGTTCGTCCAGGGAAACGAGGACGCCGCATGTGTCGCAGTCAAAACCATATTTAGCGCGGGTATAGCCGATGTCACGAATCGTTTCGCGGACGATGTGCGGGATATCGACGTAGCACGTCGTAGAAATTTCACCGACGACATGTACCATACCAGTCGTTACCAGGGTTTCGCAGGCAACACGAGCGTTTTTATCTTTTGCGAGAATGGCATCCAAAATGCTGTCCGAAATCTGGTCAGCCATTTTATCGGGATGGCCTTCGGTGACGGATTCGGATGTAAAGAATTCACGATTTTTTGCCATGAGTGATCCTCCTTAAAAAAAATTCCCCTCATCCATGACTTCATGAGAGGGGCTTCTAATCCCCATCTGCCAGTATATCACTGCTGGAATTAGCACCTTTCATAGCTGAAGGTTGCTGCGACATCACAGGGCCAGTCCCTCCGTCGTCTCTTGATGGTTCTTTATTTGGTTTGCTCATCCATTATAATTCAAGTCCGCCTATTTTGCAAGTGTTTTTTATGCCTAAAAAACATTGTCTACTAGACGTTGCCCTGTCTACTAGACGTTGCCCTATAGGCAGGGTTATAATGGAGAAGATAGAAAGGATGATTAGATATGACCAAATTGCGGCCTAGAGATATATTCTTCAACGACCCTTATTTTGATTATGCAACCTGCAGCAAGCCCGGCGACCTGCGGCTGGCCAAGCGGGTAGAAGTATTCGGCAAATGGTACAAGACCCCGAGCCTGGTGACGACCCTTCTTTCCCAGGAACGGCTGACCTTCAGCCGCCACACCGGCACAGACCAGGAAGACGCCTTGGTACTGCGCATCTACGAACGGACGGCCGACCGGCTGCTCATCAATACGTATTATACGTCCAAACAGAACCCGGAAGAAATCTACGCCGGCACGATCCACCTCGAACGCTACGATATGGCGCAGACTATGGAATCTTTTTCCTATATGGGCATCATCGACCTGCTCATGCTCCAGACGGACAGTCAGATTCTCGGCTTGACCGACGTCTTTGAAGACGTGCAGATGGCCAAGCACGCGGCAGCCCATGCCCTGGGCATCTATCTCATGGCCATCTGCGACCAGCCCTGGTCCGACGAAGCCGTCACTGGCGGCCAGGAAACGCCGGCCATGATGATGGGCAAAGAAAAAGAAGAACTTCAGCAGCTGCGGGAAGAAAAAGCCCAGATGGACGCCGACCGGGAAGAACTCCTGCGCCTGCGCCTGGAAGCCAAGAACCGCACGGCCGTCCTTTCTGAACTGGAACGGCTGCGCCAGGAACTCGATGCGGAACGGACGGGCCGCGAACAGGACCGCAAACAGTACGAAGACCGCATCCGCAAGCAGGAACAGTATATCGAAAAGATAAAGGAAACGGCATCCAACCAGATTGCCGAACTCCTGGCCCTGCGCAAGGAACTCAACAAGCGCCAGGTGCGGCCGGATCTGACCAAAGGGCAGGCGCCGCGGAAAGTGACGCCCCAGGAAGCGTCGCGTTCCGTCCGGGACCCGGAAGACCGCGGCCTGGACCTGCCCTCCTTCATGACCCAGCGCGATTATACGCGCCAGCTGGACCGCTTCCTCACGGGCCGTCAGATAGCCCTGGCCGGCGGCGATCCCGACTGGCAGCGCCGCATCCAGCGCCGTTTCGGTGCCGTCCTCCTCATCAGCGGCCAGCCGGGCGATGACCGGATGCTGAAAGAAGCGTCCCTCTTAGTCGTCAACCTGGAAGACGGCAAGACGCCCCTCGTCCGCTGGGCCATTACGGAAGCCAAAGAAAATAACTGCCCCATCCTCTCCGTCGGCCCGACCAACCTCAACGGCTTTGCCAAAGCCATCGTAGGGCGGGTTAGTGGTTAGTGGCTCGTGGTTCGTGATTAAAAAAACATACTATTAAGCCCTATTAAGCCCGAATGGGCTATGATCGAATATCACAGCGGGACGCCTTCCAGGCGTCCCCTACGCACAAGGCCACGGGCCGTGTATTTTTTTGTGATCGGCCCATAGTTTGTAAAGACACTTTTAAAGTTAAATTCATTTGCTAACTGCTAACAGCTAGCTGCTGACTGCTAAAAAGGACTGTCGCACATGCGACAGTCCTTTTTCTGCAAACTCCCTGCTATCAACTATTCTTTTTCGCCATAATGGCAGCCGCGCGGGCTACGATGATGGCAGCGAGTTCGTCTTTATCCATTTTTTCCAATTTTTCCATAGAGCCGTCCGGGAAAAGCAGGGTGGCGATGTTGGTCGTCCCTTTGAAGCCGGCTCCTTCGGCACTGACGTCGTTGGCGACGAGCATGTCGAGGTTCTTCTTCTTGAGCTTCTTCGTGCCGTATTCGATGACGTTCGTCGTTTCGGCAGCAAAGCCGACCAGGGTCTGATGGGTCTTGCGCTGGCCCAGGCCATAGAGGATATCCGGGTTCTTGGCCATTTCGATGGTCAGGGTATCGTCGTTTTTCTTGATCTTGTTTTCCGCCGGATGGGCCGAACGGTAATCGGCGACAGCTGCGGCTTTGATGACCAGGTCGCAGTCGTCATAATAGGAATCGACGGCAGCTTTCATGTCACGCGTACTGCCGACATCGATGCGGCGGGCCAGGCCGACAGGTGTCTTGAGGTTATCCGTCGTCCCGGCGACGAGGGTGACTTCAGCACCGGCCATAACGGCAGCCTTGGCGATGGCAAAGCCCATGCGGCCGCTGGAATGATTGCCGATGAAGCGGACCGGGTCGATAGGTTCCCGCGTGCCACCAGCCGTGACGATGACCTTCTTCCCTTTCAGGAGGTCATTGCGGCAGGCCAGGAGCTCGATGTAGTCGACGATGGTATCCGGTTCGGGCAGGCGGCCGACGCCGTCGATGCCGCAGGCCAGATGACCGCTGTCGGGAGCGATGAAATGATAGCCGAATTTCTTCAGCTTGGCCATATTGTCCTGAGTAATGGGATTGAGATACATGTTGGTATTCATGGCCGGTGCGATGAGGACCGGTGCCGTCGTAGCCATGACCGTCGTCGACAGCATGTCGTCGGCAATGCCGTTGGCGACTTTGCCAATGATGTCGGCCGTCGCCGGTGCGATGACGAAGACGTCGGCCCAGCGGGCCAAGGCGATGTGTTCTACGTTGAATTCAGGCACATCGTCGAACATGGATACGGCAACGGGATTGCCGGAAATTTCCCGCATCGTCAAGGGCGTGATC
The DNA here is from genome assembly GCF_046614755.1 of Megasphaera indica. Lineage (NCBI taxonomy): Bacteria > Bacillati > Bacillota > Negativicutes > Veillonellales > Veillonellaceae > Megasphaera > Megasphaera indica. The sequence continues at coordinate 61,400 of NZ_JBKKJR010000011.1, read as the reverse complement.
AGTTTCGTCGCATGGTCGGTCATGATGCATTTGACTTCGGCCCCCCGCTTGCGGAGCTGGCTGGCAATAGAAGCCGCCTTGAAGGCCGCAATGCCGCCAGTGATTCCTAAGACAATCTTTTTCTTTTCCAAGCTCATGGAAAACACCTCCGTGTTATTTAATGCCGTCACGCGGTGCTTCATACGTGATCTTGCCCTGGTCGATTTCTTCCATGGCAATGGAAACTACTTTCGTCGTATCGACGTCGACGAGGGGTTCGTCGCCATCGGTAAGCTGGCGGGCCCGTTTGGCAGCCAGCGTAACCAGCGTATATTTGCTGTCCACTTTAGTCATCAGGGATTCAAGAGTCGGTTTAATTAACATAGTTCATCTCTCCTATTATTTGTACAATTCTTTCGTATGGGCGATGCGATGGGCATTGCGCGTCACTTTACACTGTTCGGCTTTCAAGATAGAAGCCGCTTCGTCGACGGCCTTATCCAAATCGTCGTTGACGATGACATAATCATAGCGGTCGATCCAGTCCAGTTCTTCCCGGGCCTTGGCCAGGCGGCCGGCGATGACGTCGTCCGAATCGGTCTGGCGGCCGCGGAGGCGTTTTTCCAACACAGCCCGGCTGGGCGGTACGATGTAGATGAAGACGCCCTGGGGATACCGTTCTTTGACCTGCATGGCTCCCTGGATGTCGATTTCCAGCATGACATGCTTGCCTTCTTCCAACATCTGGTAGACGTACTTCTTGGGCGTGCCGTAGTAATGGTCGTAGACCTTGGCGTGTTCCAGGAAGGCATCTTCTGCCAGGAGCTGCTCGAACCGCGCGTTATCGGCAAAATAATAATTGACGCCGTCTACTTCCCCGGGCCGGGGATCACGGGTCGTCATGGAAATGGAATACTGGATATTGGGGAACTGTTCCCGCAGAGCAGAACAGATAGTCCCCTTGCCGGCTCCGGACGGGCCGGACACGACGATGAGCAATCCGGAATCATTCATAGCATTACTACTCCTTTTCTGTTTCCCCGTCGTCAGCGGCATCTTCCCAGAAGGAATCGCTGCCGGCGGGAACGATGCGGTGAGAAATCGTCTCGGGCTGTAAGGCCGACAAGATGATCCAGCCGTTGTCCATGACCAGGACCGACCGGGTCTTGCGGCCAAAAGTCGCATCGATGAGGGTATTCCCATCACGGGCATCCTGGACGAGGCGCTTGATGGGCGCCGACTCAGGACTGATGATGGCCACGACTTTGTCGCCCATGACGACATTGCCGAAGCCGATATTTAATAAGTTGAAATTCATCATTCGATATTCTGCACCTGTTCGCGTATCTTTTCGATTTCATTCTTGAGCTGCAGGACCGCTTCGGTCACGGCCAGGTCGCCGGCCTTGGAGCCGATGGTGTTAGTCTCGCGGTTCATTTCCTGGATGAGGAAATCGAGCTTGCGCCCTACTTCGCCGGGACTTTGCAGCATGGCGTGCAGCTGGTTCAAGTGGCTGCGGAAGCGGACGACTTCTTCGGTGAAATCGACTTTATCCGAATAGATGGCCACTTCCTGCAAGAGCCGGTCTTCATCGGGAACGGCGGCCTGGACCTTATCCATGAGGGCCAGGATTTTCTTTTCCAGCCGTTCTTCATAGGCCTGGACGATGATTTCCTTGCGGCTGGCAATGGATTCGACGAGGGCTGCCATCTTATCGGCCCGGCTGAGGAGATCCCGGCTGATATTGGCCCCTTCCCGTTCGCGCATGGCGACCATGCTGTCCAAGGCACCCTGCAGGGCGGCTTCAAAAGGCGGCCAGCTGGCATCGGCATCGATGACCGGCGGCGTCTGGACGAACCAGTCCTTGGTTAGGGACGTCACATCGCCGAGGGTCACGGCCTTACCTTCAAAGAAACGGTCGTTCACGTCCTGCAAGGACGTCTTGACGGCGCCTAAGGCAGCGTGGTCGACGCGGACATCCGGTGCCGCCGGGTCCAGGTCCTGGACGGTGACGAAGACGTCGACTTTGCCCCGCTTGAGGACGGCCTTGATGCCATTGCGCAGCCGGTCTTCCAGGGCCAGATAAGCATGAGGCATGCGGATATTCAATTCCAAAAAACGTTGGTTCACAGCGCGCATTTCAAGAGTGACAGCCAGTTTCCCGTCGTTGCCGGAACCGCTGCCAAAACCAGTCATACTTCGCATTTACGAACCCCCTTATTAGTCTATTCAATATCCCATTATACCCTAAACGGCTTGATTTTTGCAATATTTTACCACAAATTAAGCAAATAACCATCGCCTCAAACATCATACACCAAACCTCAAACGATAAAAGGCAACCTCTCAGTCAGCTTCGCTGACAGCTCTCCTATGAGGAGAGCCTACGGCCTGCCCCTACGAACCACGAGCCACAAACCATTATTTTTTCGGTTCTACCATGTACGTCGTCTGGTCGGTGAAGATGACGTAGCCTGGGACGGCATGAGCCGGTTTCTTGACGTGGCGCACGAGGGTGCAGTCGACTTCGACTTTCGAGCTTTCCCGGGCCTTGCTGTAGTAGGCGGCTAGTTGGGCAGCCCGTTCGATCTGGGCGTCCGTCGGCGTCACGTTATGGCAGGCCAGGATGACGTGGGAACCGGGCTGGTTCTTGACGTGGAACCAGAGGTCATAGGGATGGGCTTTCTTCAAGGTCAAAAAGTCGTTCTGCCGGTTGTTGCGGCCGACCCAGATGTCCAGGCCGTCGGCCTGGAGGGTCAGGATATCCTGGGCCGATTCTTTTTTGAGCTTGTCCCGGTTGTGGCCGCTGATGAGGTTCATCTGTTTCATTTCGGCCTTGATATCGGCGATTTCATCTTTCGTACTCGTATTTTCCAGGGCATATTCCAGCGAATAGAGGTAATCCAGGTGCTTCTGGTTCTCTTCGTGGAGCTGGGCCGACATCTGCTTGCGGTTGCGCATCTTGGTGTAGCGCTTGTAATAGCGGTTGGCATTGTCCGTCATGGAATAGGCCGGGTTCAAGGGGATGGTCACCTTTTCCTGGTCTTGCGACAAGAGGTTCTGGACGGTCACTTCTTTTTCATGATCGTGCTTTTCGTAGGCGTAGATCATTAGCAGGTCGCCATAGAGCTTGTACGTATCCATCTTCTTCGTTTCTTTCATTTCGCTGGCAATGCGCTTGATCTTGCGCTTCTGCTTTTCGATGAGCTTGCCGACCTTCTTCTGCAGCTGTTCCTGTTCGCCATTAAGGCTGCGGTGCGTCGCCTGGTACTCGCTGAGGTACGTTTCGATGAGCTTGAAGTGGCGCCGCGGATATTGAGCCAGGCTGTGGAGTTCCAGCGGGAAGATGACTTCCTTGCCCTTGACCGTATAGACATAGGCGCCGGAAATGCCGTCCAGGCGCTTGCCAAAGGCTTCGACCGTACGGCACCAGGCGAAGCGGTCGGCCGGCGACAAGTCCCCTACGGGACGCCCTGCATCGATGCCCGAATCGTGGGACAGTTCGTTGAGGACGATGGTGCTCATGCCGTTGAAGCGCTTGAGCATCCACGTCTTGAGCGGTTCGTCCGTACCCGTTTCCATCATATCCGTCAGTTCCTGAGCCGAAAAAGCAAAGGGGTCCATGCGCATGAAGTTCGGCGGGAAGGCATAGGGTTCCTTAGGAGCGATGGTCCGCAGGGCCTGCTTGTTCTTGCCCGTCTTGATGAGAGCTTCGATGATAGTGCCGTCTTCGGTAAAGATGACGTTGCTGTATTTGCCCATTAGTTCGACGTGGATCTTGCGCGTCACCAGGCGGCCTGACATGTCGAGGACGTCGACGGCGATTTCGATGAGCCGGTCCAGGTGCAGCTGGGCGATGGATGCAATGCGGCCGTTTTCATAATACTTGCGCAGGAACATGCAGAGGCCCGTCGGGATATCCGGCGTCGGCGGCATGGTATCGGCGACGTACAGGCGCGGCGAATCGTCCAGGGTGATGACCAGGTGGTGGATGCCCGTATCGTTGAAAATGCGGAAATAGAGGGACCGGGCGTCGAGCTGATAGATTTTAGAAATCTGGCCGCCCTTGAGGATGTCGGCCAGTTCGTTCGTAATGCAATGTAATGTGATACCATCCAGATTCATGATGATACCTCCTTATCGTAATTCTCACTGAAACAAACAATCCTTTTAATGATACCATGTTTTGCCGTATCCTGTGAAGAGGGACGTCTTTTAACAGCTAGCCGCTGACTGCCAAAAAGGAGCTGTCTTCATGGGACAGCTCCTTTTTTTCACTGCTTCAAATACCAGCTCAAGGGCTGGGCTTTGGCAGTAGGGTTATTTTTTTGTTGGCTGCTGGCGGCAGCAAAGATGAGGGAATCACGGTACATCTTGGCTACGGTTTCCAGTGTTTCCAGGCGGTAGAAGGCCTGTTCCAGGTCTTGGCCGACCGTGGCGGCACCATGGCGTTCCATGAGGAAGACGTCGGCTCCTTCTGCGGCTTCGGCACAGGCCGTGGCCAGTTCCGCCGATCCCGGCGGCGCATAGACTACGGTCGGCACCGGTCCCAGGACCAGGGCCCCTTCGGTGACGATGTCCGGCCGGAAAGGGATGCCGGCTACGGTCAGGGCCGTCGCCGTGACGGGATGGGCGTGGATGATAGCTCGGACGTCTTCCCGCTTCCGATAAATTTTCAAGTGGAGAGCCGATTCCGACGAGGCCTTCCCCGTCCCTTCCAGGACGTGGCCGTCGAGGTCGACGACGAGCAGGTGCTTCGGCTTCAGTTCTCCCTTCGGCACGCCTGACGGCGTGATGACTATGGTGCCATCGTCGCGGCGGAAACTGATGTTGCCATCACAAGCTGCAACCAGGCCGGCATCTTTCATTTTCCGACCAATGCGGCACAGTGTTTTCTTGGTATCCAAACTCTCGCCCCCTTAGCGCATGGACGGCATGTTGCGGCCATTGTAGATTTCCAGCATTTCCTGGCGTACCTGGCGGCGTATCTGCTGCTGCTGGCGCGGCGTCAGGTCATCCTTGGTAATATTGAAGAGATAATTATCCAGGTCGAAGTCGTGCAGGACCATCTTGGTATGGAAGATGTTTTCCTGATAAACATTGACGTCGATCATATCGTAGCGGTTGCGCGTGGCCGGGGCTATATAATTCTGGATGGAATTGATGCGGTGGTCGATGAACAGTTTCTTTCCGTTCACATCGCGCGTGAAGCCGCGGACGCGGTAATCGAGGGTGACGATGTCCGAATCGAAGCTGTCGAGGAGATAATTCAAGGCGTTGAGCGGCGAAATGCGGCCGCACGTAGACACGTCGATATCGGCCCGGAAGGTCATGATACCCTTCTGGGGATGGCTTTCGGGATAGGTATGGACGGTCAGATGGCTCTTGTCGAGATGACAGACCACATCGGCATCGTGTACTTCTTCTTCGGAAATGAGGATGGTAACACTGGCCCCCTGGGGGTCATAATCCTGGCTGGCGACGTTGAGGACGTGGGCACCGATGATGTCCGACACGTTGCGCAGGATTTTTGTCAGCCTGTCGGCATTGTACTGTTCATCGATATATTCGATGTACTGGCGGCGCGACTCGTCGCTGACGGCATAACAAATATCATACATGTTGAAGCTCAGGGTCTTGGTCAGGTTGTTGAAACCGTAGAGCTTGAGTTTATTCGTTTTCATGAATCTTATCATCCATTTCTGCTGGAATTACCGTTCGATTTCGTGAAAGGCCACGTCGGTAATGACGCCGTCATCGATGGATACGATGGCATACGTCCCCTTCCGGCCATCCCGGGGCAGACCGATACTGCCGGGATTGACGACCCACATCTCTCCGTCCATCTTGACGAAACGGCGGTGCGTATGGCCAAAGGCGACGAGGTCCGCCTGGTTCTGACGGCCCAGCTCGACGAGCTTCTGCCAGCGCCTTTCACCATACCACTGACAGCCGTGGATGGCGACGATGCGAATGCCGCCGACGGTGACGCAGCGACATTCCGGATCGTTCGTATGGGTCATGTAATCATTGTTGCCTAAAACGGCATAGACGGGAACGCCCGTATAGATGGCCAGGTCTTCGCCGTCATCACAGTAGTCGCCGCAATGGATCCAGGCCGCCACGTCGGGCGCGGCATCGGCCATGCGCGACAGACATTCGAAACGGCCGTGGCTGTCACTGACCAGGCCGACGCGGACGGTACTCATGACAGGGCCTCGACGAGCTTCTTCAAGGCTTTGCCACGGTGGCTGATGGCGTTCTTTTCTTCCATGGTCATTTCGGCCATAGTCTTGCCCTTTTCGGGGACGTAGAAGAGCGGATCATAACCGAAGCCATTGTCGCCGGCATAGAAGTCGCGCAGGACACCGTCACAGCTCCCTTCAGCCGTCACGGTCCGGCCGTCGGGCCAGATGAGGACGAGGGAGCAGATATAGTGGACCGTGCGCTGTTCCGGCGGAAAGGTCGCCAGGTCAGCGATGAGCTTCTGGTTATTGGCTTCATCATCACAGTCCGGACCGGCATAGCGGGCCGAATAGACGCCGGGACGGCCGCCGAGGACGTCGGCGGCGATACCTGAGTCATCGGCCAGACAGGGCAGACCGGTAGCCTTCATATAATAGGTTGCCTTGAGCAAGGCATTTTCGGCAAAGGTCTTCCCCGTTTCTTCGGGCTCGGTAATATCGGCGATGACGTCGTGGACGGAAACGGCTTCATAGCCTAAAGGTTCCAGGATGCTCTTGAACTCCCGGATTTTTCCGGCATTGTGCGTTGCCAGTACGATTTTTTCTGCCACAGGCCCGTCTCCTTAGTCCTTATTCCGGTTCTTGACGAACTGGGCGTAATTCTTGATGACGACGATTGGCGTCTTCTGGGAAGCGTTGCCGAAGGGGTTGTCGATGAGGATCTTGGCGATTTCCTTCGGGTTCAGGCCTTTGCTGTGGCCGAGGACAGCCGAGCGCTTGAGGTCGTTGACGTCAGCGACGACGGCGCCGTAGCAGCCCATGCGCTGTTTGATCTTTTCAGCGACTTTATCCGGTTCGGCCGGGCCGTAGACGATGCATTTATCGAAAGGCGGCATGGTGCCGGTGACATCGTCCGTGAGCGATGCCTGGCGGCATTTGGCATACCATACGCCGTTCTTGCCGACGAGCTTGGCCAAGAAGCCGATGAAGAACCAGAACATCATCTTCCATTCGCCTTCGAGGTTCATCGCAGCCTGCATGCCATAGAGGCTGGCCATACTGCCTTCGCCCGGGACGAAGCGGCGCATGAGGCGGGCCTGCCACGACGGCGTCAGTTCTTCCGGACGGGTATAGCGGCGCTGGGTAATGGCAACGACGCTTTCGGCCGAGCAGACCAAATCGTCCGGGCCGACGATATCTTTTGCATATTCTTCAATGACGTCGACAATATCATCTTTATCCGTAAGGATTCTCGTTTTTACAGGTACTAATTCTAATTCTGCCATCTCGTTAAAACCTCCTAGTTCTGTTCCAATGCGTGCTGTACTTCCGAAGCCTTCAGGGTGATGCGGGCTTTATGGATGTACCATTCGCTGCGGGAAACGACCTGATATACCAAATCGATGGGCATGTCAGGGAAGGTCTTCAGGTCTTCGCGGATATTGCCGTCTTTGCTGACCAGGGCGATAGTGACGCGGATCATACCCTTGTCGCCAGGGTTGAAGATGACCGATTCCCAATAGTTGTCATCGCGTTCAGCCGCTTTATTGGCCAGCTGGGAATGGACGATGACCTTGTCGTACTGTTCGCGGGGCAGCAGGGTCCGGGGATAGAAATCCATGATCGTACCGAGCTGACGGCCGGCGTTGTGGAGGGGGACTTCCGTTTCAAAGACAGCCGTATCCTGGGTCATCTGTTTCAGTTCAAACGGTTTGCGGCGACGGGCTTCGATGACGAAGCGGGCATCGCCCTGCCGCCAGGCAAAGAGGCGGAATAAAAGGTACAAGACAGCGACAATGCCGATGACGGCAATGACAACATTGAGTAAGACATAGAAAAACACGACGCAAGACTCCTTTTATATAATATTTTGATAACCATTAAGTGAGGGAAATTTCTTCAGCTGTAAATTCATTGGCCGGGATGAGGTGCTGGGCCAGGCGGGAGCCGCGGCCGCTCTCTGCCGTAAAGCACAGGCGGAGAGTCCCCGGTTCCGGCTGCCTGTTGAGGAGGCCATCCTTTTTCAGGACGTCCAATGTTTCCAGGGCCATTTCATGAGCCGGGTCGACAAAAGCGATGGAATCACCGCAGAGTTCTTCAAACAAGGGCTGGACGAAGGGAAAATGGGTACAGCCGAAGATGGCCGTATCGGCACCGGAATGAAGGACCGGTTCCGTGTAACGTTTCAGCGGCTCGCGGATTTCCGGGCCGTCGAGGACGCCCCGTTCGATGAGATTGGCCAGGGCCGGGCAGGACTGCTCGACGATTTCGATGTCCGGGTCCATGGCGGCGGCGACTTTGCGATGGCTGTGGTTGGCAATCGTGAGCGGCGTGGCAAAGACGGCAATCTTCTTGGTCGCGCTGATTTCCCGCGCCGTCCGCAGGCCCCGGCTCATGCCGATGAGGGGATACGGTACTTCCTGGACGACCGTATCATAGGCGACGGCCGTCACGGTGTTGCAGCCGATGGCGACGAGCTTGACGCCCTGGGCCGTCATGAAGCGCAGGATATCCCGCGTATAGGTCAGGATTTCTTCCGGCGTCCGCGTCCCATAGGGATTGCGCTTGGTATCGCCCACGTAGATGATGTTTTCGTGAGGCAGCAGCATCCGCAGCTTGGCGACGACGGTCAGGCCGCCGACGCCGGAATCAAAGACGCCGATAGGCTGTTGATTACGTTCCATGGACCCCTCCCCCGGCCTGAGCAGCCGCTTTATCTTCGGCATACATGGCCTGTAATTTCTTATAATCGGCTTCATCGAGGCGGGCGACTTTGCCGCTGTCCTTATGGGCAAAGACGTTCTGCGTCGTCCCCGTCGCCAGCAGGCTGTGGTCATCGTGGTTGACGATGCGGTACGAAAAGACCATCTGCGCCCGGCTCAGCTTGACCAGCCGCGTCTCGATGTCGATGATATCGGCATAGTTGATGGGACTGATGTACTCGCAGGACACGCTCTTGATGGGATAGGAAATGCCCCGGTCCAGCAGGGCGAACAAATCGATGCCGGCAGCTGCCAGGTATTCGCAGCGGCCGCACTCGAACCAGCGGATATGATTGGAATGGTGGGCAATGCCCATCATGTCGGTTTCATAGAACCGCACTTTTTCAACGACAGTAATCATAAGTTCTTAACTCCTAACTATATGCATCTTACATCATGCACACTCATACTATTTTACGATGAGGAACTATGTTTGTCAAAGGAAAAAGAGGCTGTCCCATAAAGACAGCCGCTTTTTGAGTATTAAGTTTGCAGTTTGTAGTTTTTAGTAAATATTTTTAAATTTAAAGCCATCTTCTACAAACTACAAACTCCGTACTACAAACGATAAGTAAATGGACCGTGCATGATGACAAATCCCGTCAGACGGCTTTCCCCGCCTTCACACGCGGACGCGGAAGAACGGGAACATATGACGTACTTTTTCACGGTGTTCCGGCTTGACGTAGGTCCCGGCCAGGCGCAGGGCCGCAGCGACGACGGCGGCATCATCGAGCCAGCCGAAGCCGGCAAAGACATCGGGCACGAAATCAAAGGGCAGAATGACATACCCCAAGGCCCCCATGAGGGCCAATTTGATGAATTTCGGCGTGTCTTCATCCTGCATACAGTAAAAAATCGTCAGGAGCTTCGGCAAAAAGTGGACCTTCCTCCCTGTCTTGCGGACAAAGGTAACGAATTTGCCAGGTGTATAAAAACGTGCAAAAAAGCGCAGTACCTTCCACATGGGCCTTCACCTTACTTCTTATCTTCCAAAGGGATTTTGGCATCTTCTACGGCGGCTTTCACCTTGTCTTCGACAGACGCCGTATCGCTGTCTGCAGCCGCTGCCGTTTCCGGTTCGGCAGCGGCCGTCGTTTCAGCCGTGGCTTCGGCTGTTTCGGCTGTTTCCACAGTTTCGGCAGTTTCTGCCGTTCCTTCTGCCTTTTCGGCTTCACCGGCCTTGGTTTCTTCGGCCTTTTCTTCTACGATTTCATCGACCAGGTCGTCGTGATGGCGGACGGTGTGATAGAGTTCTTCCCCTTTTTCCTTGACGTCCTGGAAGCGGTCCTTGGCAACGCCGCCCCATTTCTTCATGAAGTCGATGGTTTCATCGCCGAGGGGGACGTTCTTCAAGGGATTTTCCTTGAGTTTGTCGACTTGTTCCCGAGCCTTATCCTTCCATTCGCCCATCATGTCGACGTAGGGACCCATGTCGGTAGGCATGCCGTCCTTGAGCCAGCGCTGGGTGACGCGGCCCAGGCTGTAAGTGATGCCGACGGCGACAGGTACCTGGATGGCGCTGAAAGGAATGATCGTCGTCAGCAGGCTGCCGGCGACGCGGCTGCCGACGGCGCCGAGGAAGGCGATGAGGGCCCGTTCGCTCAGTTTGACATCATAGACCTTGGCAATGCGGCTGACCAGATAGACTTCGTTGGCCATGAGGGCGACGGTCCCGACGAGCGGCGCAATGACGATGGCACCGGCCCGGGCTGCAGCCCAGCGGCACAACATTTCGACTTTCACATCTTTGTCTTCTGTCGACTCTTCCATGGCCTTGACGACACTGGCTGCGGCATCGTCGGCCGGCTGGGACTGGGCCTTCATGTCGGCCAGTTCCTGTTTCAATGCGGCGATTTCTGCCTGCAGTTCTTCTACAGTCTTGGCTTCTTCTTTGTATACTTCTTCTGCCATAACAAACACCCCATTCTTTAACGTATTAAAATTTATACTCTATATTTTCCCATGTTTCTACCAGCTTGTCAAACCCCCATCGACAGGAAGTGCCACGCCGGTAATGAACGACGCGTCATCGCTCAAGAGAAAGGCGATGGCCTTGGCCACTTCATCGGGCCGGGCCAGTCGGTACAAAGGATACTGCTCTTTCATGGCATCCCGCGTCGTATCGGGATGGTCCCGGAGCTGCTGCTCCAGCATAGGCGTTTCCACGTCACCGGGACAGACGCAGTTGACCCGTATCTGGTGCGGTGCCGCTTCCAGGGCCAGGGACTGGGTGAAGGCCACGACGGCACCTTTCGTCGCCCCGTAGAGAGCGCAGGCGATGTTGCCCTGGAGACCGGAGTCGCTGCTGACGGTGACGATACTGCCCGGCCGGCGCCGCAAGTGCGGCAGGGCATAGCGGCAGAGCGAAATCGTCCCGAAGACATTGATGGAAAAGAGGCGCTGCATGTCGGCAGGAGTGACATTTTCCAAGAGGCCTTGTTCATAGACGCCGGCCGACGTGACCAGACCGTCGAGGCCGCCGAAGTGAGAAACCGTCTCTTCGACCATCCGGCGGCAGTCGTCGTCGCAGGCCACGTCGCCCTGGATATACCAGGTCCGGTCCGGCACAGACAACGCCGCCAGGGCGGCCTCCCCTTTTTCCCGATGGCGGCCGCTGATGGCGACATTCCAGCCCCTTTCCAGTAAGACCGCCGCTGCCGCCAGGCCGATGCCCGACGTGCCGCCGCTGATGAGTACCGTATCCATAGCGTCCCTCCTACATAATACCGAAATAAGATAAGCCCAATTTGCCGATGAGGACGACTGTGACGGCCAGCATGACCAGGCGGACGAAGCCCGTACCCCGGCGGATAGCCAGGCGGGAACCGAAGAAGGCGCCGGCAAAGATGCACAGGGCCATGGCGATGCCGTAGACGTAGAGAATCTGGCCCCACCAGATGAGGAGGACGAAGGACGTCACATTGCTCATGAGGTTGAGGATCTTGGCATTGCCGGCAGCCGTGACGAAGTCGAAACCCAAGGCCGCAAAGCCGACGATGAGGAAAGTCCCCGTCCCCGGCCCGATGAAGCCGTCATAGAAACCGATGGCCGAGGCCATGACCAGGGCGTCCAGGACGTTCTTCCGGGTATTGCCGCTGTACGTGCTGGCAGCGCCGAGCTGACGCTGGCTGAAGACGAAGACCGCCGCCGCGATGAGGGCGATGATGATGATGGGCTGGAGCCATTCGCTCTTCAAGTGCAGCATGACCAGGCAGCCCAGGATGGCGCCAATGAAGGTCCCCGGCAGGATCCGCTTCAAGAGGCTCATGTCGACCTTACCGGCCCGCCAGAACTGCCAGGCGCTCATGACGGCGCCAAAGGTCGCGGAAAATTTATTGGTCCCAATGGCCAGGTGCGGCGGCAGGCCGGCTGCCAAGAGGACGGGCAGCGAAATGAGGCCGCCACCGCCGGCGATGGAATCGACGAAACCGGCCAGGAAACCGCCGGCCATGATGAAGAGCAGCAGCGACGCCGACAGGGTCGTATGAAAAAGTTGGAATTCCATGAAAAAATTACTCCTTTTGGAAAAAAACTCCTCTTGCTTCGCAGAGCGAAACCGAGGAGACCCTTTTCTCAGTGTTCATATATCAAGTCCGCCGCCGCTCCCGCTGTCTGGGGCCGCAGAAGGCGGACGATTTCCTTGCCGATGATCCGCGCACCGTCGCGGTGGCAGTCGAGGCTGGCTTCGGACATGGCTGCCAGCTTATCGGGATGTGTCAACAGGTCCGCTACGACGGAAACGAGGTCTTCCTGCTTCTTGACCCAGCGGGCACAGCCTTTGGCCTGCATATACGTCGCGTTGGCCTCTTCCTGGCCCGGGATGGGACTGTACAGGACCATCGGTACCTGGACGGCGGCCGCTTCAGTACAGGTCAGGGCGCCCGGTTTGGTGACCAGCAGCGATGCCTGGCACATGAGCTGGGGAATCCGGTTGGTATAGCCCAGGATGTTGACGTCGTGATGCAGTTCGCTGCGCATCTTGGACAGTTCGTCATAGAGATCGGCATTGTAGCCGGTGACGACAGTGAAGCTGTCGACGGCGTCGAGGCGGTCGAGGAGCGTCAGGGACTGTTTGATGGAACCCATGCCCAGGCCGCCGCCCATGATGAGGACGTTCTTATCCGCCTTATGGGCGGCATCCCAATGCCAGCGTTCCTGTTCAAAGGCCTTGCGCACGGGGATCCCGGAGACGACGATCTTGCCGGCATCGATGCCCTGTTCGACGAGCAGGTCCTTGAGCTGGGACGCGGCGACGCAGTAGACATCGATCTGAGGATAGACCCAGAGCTGATGGATGGCAAAATCGGTGATGACGCCGACCAGGGGGATATCGAGGCGGTGCTGGCGCTTGAGGAGCGCTGCCGCCCCTGCCGGGAAGGGATGGGTAAAGACGAGGACATCGGGCTTCTTTTCGGCCAATACCCTGAGCATCCGCCGCTTGAGGCCCCAGGCAAAGAGCGTCTTGACGACGAGTCCCTTCTTATATCCTTGTGACGAATAGTACATCAAATCGTACAGCATGGGAAAGACATCGAGGATCTTGATGTACGTTTCCTTGACGATGTTGTCGATAGACAGGACGTCGTTGGACAGGAAATCCAGGTGTTCCACTTCACATTCTTCGGGAATGGTCTTGACGTATTCTTCTATCGCCCGTGCTGCCTGTGTATGCCCCGTACCGATGGATGCGGACAGGATCAGGACTTTCTTCTTTGTCATGCATGATACCCTCTTTTATAAACAGCATTAGTCTAGTAGCTCATACTACTATGGTACGACAATTTGCAAGAAAAGAAAAGGGCCGTTTTTCATGCGGCCCTTCGGAATCGTACCTTATTTGTTGTTGACCAAATCTTTGAGCTGTTTGCCAGCTTTGAAAGCCGGGGTCTTGGATGCTTCGATCTGAATCGGTTCGTTGTTGCGCGGGTTGCGGCCTTCACGGGCTTTACGCTGACGGACTTCAAAAGTGCCAAAGCCGATGATCTGTACTTTATCACCCTGGGTGAGGCTGTCGCTGATAGCTTCGAATACAGCTTTTACAGCTTTTTCAGCGTCTTTCTTGGTCAAATCGGATTTCTGTGCGACTGCAGCGATTAATTCTGTTTTGTTCATGATACTAGGTCCTCCTTTAAATCGTTACATCTGCGTAACGCTAACTGTCTGTATTTTCCTTCTGCCGTTCTATCTGTTTGGCTTCCTGCCAGAACGAGTCGAGCTCATCCAGCGAAAAAGCATCCCACGGCCGGCCCGACTGGCGGACCCGGTCCTCTACGTGAGCAAAGCGGCGTCGGAATTTACAGTTAGCCCGATGTAACGCACATTCCGGCTCTATATGATAGTGTCGGCATAAATTCGCAAAGACAAACAGGACATCCCCAGCTTCTTCTTCGGCGTGGACGGAATCTCCTTCGCCAAGGGCCTGACGGAATTCCTCCCATTCTTCATGGAACTTATCCCAGACGCCCTGGACATCGGGCCAGTCGAAACCGGTCTTGGCCGCTTTTTCCTGAAGTTTATCTGCAGCCAGGAGCGACGGCAGTCCGGGAACGACGCCGTCCAGCAGGTGAGCATGCTGCTGGCGTTGTTCGCCTTGCTTTAATCTATCCCAGTTTAACATACTCGTACCTATGTTTTCAAGGCTTTTTGGGCTAAAAACGTAGGGATGGCGCCGAATCATCTTATCTGTGACGTCTTTTACGACATCTTGAGCCGAAAAAAGGCCTTTTTCCTGGGCGATGCGGGCGTGGATGGCGACCTGATAGAGGATGTCCCCCAATTCCTCGCGGATGCCCGCTACGTCGTGGCTGTCGATGGCATCGAGCATTTCATAGACCTCTTCGATGAGGTAGCGGCGCAAGGTCCGATGGGTCTGGGCCCGGTCCCAGGGGCAGCCGTCTTCGCGGCGCAGGCGCGCCGTCACGTCGACGATGGGCGTTACGTCGAAGGGCATGGCCTCAGCACCGTCCCCCTGCCGCTTCCGGGCCTCTTCGATGAGACGGCACACGGCCTGGGCCATCGCCGGTCCACCCGGGACGGTATGGACGACGGCATGGAGGCGGCTTTCGCGCAGCAGCAGCTCAACGATGGGCGCATAAGTCTCGGCAAAAGACTGGCCGTCCTGGCCATACGAATCCAGGGGCTTGTCGTCGCTCCCCAGCGGGATGATCTTGATTTCCATAGCAGTTCCTCATTTCCCGGCAAATATGCCTATGCCTGTCATTATAACACGGAGTCCGTCATTTGTCGCGGCCTGGCAGGAAAAAGGGCGTCCCACAGGGCCTGACGGACATACGGGCCATAGGTCCCCTTCAGCATCGCCCCCGGCCCCTGACAGGCCGCCGTGACGATATCTGATAGGATTCGGGCCCGGGCAGCTGAAAAAGCGCTATGCCTGCCGGCCAGGCCATGCAGATTCCGGAGGGTAAAGGCCGCCCGTTCATAGTCTTCCTTGACGATGAGCCAGCGCACCTGGAACAGGGCCTGTACATCGCGGTGAAAGTGGCGCAGGCCGCCGCAGCGGTCCCACCAGGCATAGAACCGCTCCTCCTGTCTGCGGCGCAGGCTCAGGCGCAGCAGGGCCACAGACGGGCGCAGATAGTGCTGGCGGTCATACGTGCCGGGAGGCTGCCGCTGCTGGAGCTGCCGGGCCCGGTCGTAATAGCCCTCGGCCTGGTCATAGGCCCATCGGGGGCGGCTGGTCAGCGGCCATTGACCGGCCCGTTCCAGGAGGACGCCCAGGAGATAGGGATATTCCGGCTGATCCGGCTGCTGTCGGCAGGCCGTGAGCAGTTCCCGGACCATACGGCGGCAGCGGCAGATCCGGCCGGCCTGGCCCTTCGCCTGCCCCAGGGGCAGGCCATAGAGCAGAGAGAGTTCTTCCAGCAGAGATGAGCGCAGGGACAAGTAATGGAAGTCCTGGCGGAAGTGATGAGTCGGATACATGGGCAAACCTTCTTTCTTTTTCCATTTGCCCCCAGTGTAACAGGGAAAAATGAAAAAAACCTGAAAAGCAGTGCTTTTCAGGTTAAAATTTGCTGAGAAAATCATTTCTGGCTCAGTTTCGTCAGCAGGCGGATGAGTTCGGCCTGTTCGTCCTCACTGAGGCGGTTCATGAGCGTCGAAATGCGCAGATAATGGCCGGGCAGTACTTGGTCCATGAACTGGCGGCCCTGGGCCGTGAGGCTGACCTTTTTGCCCCGCTTGTCTTCCTGATCGATGACGACCGTCGTCAATCCGTCGCGGACCATGCGCTTGACCATGGTCGTAATCGTCGCCCGGGTCACGCCAGTCTTCTCAGCCAGCTGTGACGGTGCAATACCTTCCGGGCTCTGGTGCAGGACGATCATGACCCGCAGTTTCCCCTGGGACAAGTGGTATTGCTTGGCCAGGACGTCGTTGATGGACGAGCGGATGATTTCAGCGGCCTGAGAGATGCGCAGCATGGCCAGGACCGCCGACGGTTCGATTTCCGGAATGATCCGGGCGTGTTTTTCCAATTCTTCCCGCGTCGGGAATGCTTCAAATCTCATACGTCTTCCCCTCTTTTGATTAGCTTGCTAATTAAAAGTATAAGATAAAACGAGGAAAAATACAAGCATTTTTCCTCGTTTTACGGAAATATTTTTATAACATATGCGTTCGATTTACATATTCTTGCTACGCAGGTCAGCTAAGATTTCCTGGACGCGGGCGACGGCCTGGTCGATAGGAACGACTTCCTGTTCGCCAGTCCGGCGGATCTTGATTTCGACAGTGCCTTCGGCAGCGCTCTTCTTGCCGACCGTGACCCGGACGGGATAGCCGATGAGGTCGGCGTCGTTGAACTTGACGCCAGCCCGTTCATTACGGTCGTCGAGGAGGACGTCGGCCTTGGCAGCCTGCAGGGACTGATAGAGGTCACCGGCGATGCGGACCTGATCCTGGTCTTTGCTGCTGACCGGGACGATGGCCACTTCAAAAGGCGCGATGGCGACAGGCCACATGATGCCGTGTTCGTCGTGGAACTGTTCGATGGCAGCGGCAATAGTACGGGTGACGCCAATGCCGTAGCAGCCCATGACGTAGGGTTTGGCCTTGCCGTTCTGGTCGAGGAAGGTCGCATGGAGGGCTTCGGAATACTTCGTGCCCAGTTCAAAAACCTGGCCGACTTCGATGCCGCGGACGATTTCGACGGGTGCACCGCAGTGCGGGCATTTGTCGCCGGCGACCATGTTGCGGATGGTCGTGACCGTCACGTCTTTGAAGTCCCGCGACGGATTGACGTTCTGATAGTGATAGCCGGCCTTATTGGCACCGGTTACGCCGTTGGGGACGTTCATGGCCGACGGATCGACGAGGACGAAGAACGTTTCATTATCCGGTTTATCGGCACCCATGGGGCTCATGTAGCCCGGCTGGAGGCCGTGGGTCTTCAATTCGTCTTCCGTCGCCGGTTCGATGACATTGCCGCCGACGAAATTCTGGACGGCGACGTCATTGACTTCATGGTCGCCGCGGACCATGCAGAGGACCGTCTTTTCGCCGTCGATAGTGAAAGCGACGGCTTTGATCGTCTTTTCGACGGGAATGTGGAGGAACTGGGCCAGGTCTTCAATGGTCGAGCAGTTCGGCGTTTCGATGAGTTCTACATCTTTGGCGTCTTCTGCCGGCATTTCGATGGCCTGAGGAACTGCTTTTTCAATATCTGCTGCATAATCGCACTTCGAGCACGATACGATTTCGGCTTCGCCGGCCTGGGCCAGGGCCATGAATTCATGGGTGTGATTGCCGCCGATCTGGCCGCTGTCGGCTTCGACGGGCTTGAAATTCAGGCCGCAGCGCGTGAAGATGCGCGTATAGGCATCGTATTCATCCTGATAGCTCTTGTGCAGGCCTTCTTCGTCGACGTCGAAGGAATAAGCATCTTTCATGACGAACTCACGGCTGCGCATGAGGCCGAAACGCGGGCGGATTTCGTCGCGGTATTTATTCTGCATCTGCCACAGCGTGACGGGCATCTGCTTGTACGAGCGCAGTTCATTGCGGACCAGGGTCGTAATCAATTCTTCGTGTGTCGGCCCGAGGCAGAAATGATTGCCATGGCGGTCTTCGAGTTTGAACATTTCCGGGCCATAGGCATTCCAGCGGCCCGATTCATGCCAGATTTCAGCCGGCTGCATAATGGGCATCATGATTTCCTGGGCGCCGATGTTGTTCATTTCTTCGCGGACGATGGCTTCGATCTTGAGTTCGACCCGGCGGCCTAAAGGCAGGAAAGAATACAAGCCGCCGCCGTTCTTGCGGATCATCCCGGCTTTCAACATATACTGATGGCTGGCGATTTCGGCGTCTGCCGGGATTTCCCGCAGCGTCGGACTATACAATTTCGATGCTAACATGAGTTAAGACTCCTTTGCAATGGTTTTTTCAATTTCTTCCAGCAGGCTGGACACGAGCCGGTCTTCCGGCACGGTGCGCAGGACCTGGCCATGAGAAAAGACGATGCCCTTCCCCTTGCCGCCGGCAATGCCGAAATCGGCTTCCCTGGCTTCACCGGGACCGTTGACGACACAACCCATGACGGCGACCTTGATGGGCACAGTCAGATGAGAAATGGCCTCTTCCACTTCCTGGGCCAGGTCGATGAGGTGGACCTGGGTCCGGCCGCAAGTCGGACAGGAAATGAGGGTCGGCCCGAAACGGCGCAGGCCAAGGGCACTGAGGATGGTCTGGCCGGCCTTGATTTCTTCGACGGGATCGCCCGTCAGGGATACGCGGATCGTGTCGCCGATGCCTTCGTGGAGCAGCGTACCGATACCGATGGCCGACTTGATGCTCCCTTCACGGACCAGGCCGGCTTCGGTTACGCCCAAGTGCAGGGCATAAGGCACCTTGTCGGCCAGGGCTTCATAGGCTTCGATCATCAAGGGCACGTCGGAGGACTTGAGGGAAATGACCATGTTGCGGTAATCCATGCGTTCCAGGATGCGGATATGGCGCAGGGCCCCTTCGACCATGCCTTCTGCCGTCGGATGGCCGCCGCTCTGAGCCAGGATATCTTCCGGCAGGGAACCTGTATTGATGCCGATACGGATGGGGATTCCCTTAGGACGTACTTTTTCGACGACTTTGACGACATTGTCGTCAGATCCGATATTGCCCGGATTGATGCGCAGGGCCTGGACGCCGCTGTCGACGGCGGCCAGGGCCAGGCGGTAATCGAAGTGGATATCGGCGACAATGGGAATATCCACGGCCTGAACGACGGCGGCCAGGCCTTTGGCCGCTTCCATATCGGGAACGGCGAAGCGCAAGATTTCAGCGCCATACGATGCCAGGCGGCGGGCATCGACGACGGCTTCGGCCATATGGGCCGGGTTGACCGTCGACATGGTCTGGACCGATACGGGTGCATCGCCGCCGATGGTGACGCTGCCCGCCTGGACGGGAAGAGATTTTCTACGTTTCATGCAAGGCCTGCCTTTCTAAAAGCGGCTGATATCCTGAAACATGGCGAAGAGGAACAGGGAGCCCAAGAGGACGGCCCCTGTGACCTGGATGTAGTACAACGCCCGTTTCGGCATCCGCCGGCGCGTAATACCTTCGAGAATCAATAAAATAATATAGCCCCCATCGAGGAGCGGTACGGGCAGGAGATTCAAGATGCCCAGGTTGAGGCTGAGGAAGGCCGTGAACATGAGCAAATTGGCAAAGCCCGATGCAGCGACCTGACCGGCCAGCTGAGCGACGCCGATAGGACCGGCGACTTCGGCCTTTTCCCGGCCCGTCACCATATCATAGAGGCCGACGATCATGAGCTGGCAGAGCTTGCCTGTCCGCTGGACGGCCATGCCCGCCGATTCAAAGAAGCCATGAGCTTCTTTGGTCGTCATGGGCATGACGCCGAGCATGGCTTTCTTCGAGGCGCTGTCTACGTCAGGCACCATTTCGACGCCCTGGATCTGGCCGTCCCGTTCGATTTCCACGGTAACGACGGCGTGGCTGTATGGCGCGACGGCCTGAGAAATATCAGACCATTTGGAAATTTCCTGGTTGCCGATGCGGACGATGCGGTCGCCGGCTGCGAGGCCCGCCTGTTCGGCCGGTGAGCCGGCGATGGTCGAGCCGACGACGGCTTCCGGCGAAACAGTCACCGTACCGACGACGAAGAACAGGCCCCACAAGAGGACGATGGCCAGGACGAAGTTCATGATACCGCCGGCAGCGATGACGATCATGCGCTTCCAGACAGGTTTGCTCAGGAAAGATTTATCGTTCAAGTCTTCCTCTTCCGTCATGCCGGCAATGCGGTTGAATCCGCCAAGAGGAATGGCCCGCAGGGAATATTCTGTATCTCCGCGGCGTACACTGTACACTTTGGGACCAAAGCCGAGTGCGAACTCATCGACCTGCATCCCCGCCCACTTGGCCGTCGCGAAATGGCCCAGTTCGTGGACGAAGACGATGACACTGAAGACGAAGATCGTCGCTAAAATAGTAAGACCCACGGGAAATCCCCTTTCTACAGCAAGGAAGCAGCACAGCGGCGGGCCCAGGCATCGGCCTGGCGGATAGACGCCAGGGTGACGTCGTGCGAGACCGTGTGCCGTTCCATGACTGTACGGACAATATCAAAAATACGCGTAAAGGAAATCTCTTTACGCAGAAAAGCATAGACGGCGACTTCATTGGCCCCGTTGAGGACACAGGGCATGGTACCGCCGATGCGGCCGGCTTCATAGGCCAGGCCGATGGATGGGAACTTCTCGTCGTCAGGCGGGAAGAATTCCAGCGTCCCCAGCGTCTTCCAGTCGATGGGCCGGGCGCCGCGGACGGTCATCCGTTCCGGATAGGTAAAGGCGTACTGGATGGGCAGGCGCATATCGGGCATGCCCAGCTGAGCCAGGACGGAGCCGTCGATGAACTCGATCATGGAATGGATGATGCTCTGCGGCTGGATGACGACTTCGATCTTGTCGAAGGGCATGTGGAAGAGCCAGTGGGCTTCGATGACTTCCAGGCCCTTATTGAACATCGTCGCCGAATCGATGGTAATCTTGCCACCCATGTTCCACGTCGGATGCTTGAGGCACTGTTCGACCGTAATCGACGAAAATTCCGACGCAGGCCGGCGGAAATGGGGGCCGCCAGAAGCCGTGACCAGCAGTTTGGCCACTTCTTCCGGGCGGCGCCCCTGGAGGCACTGGAAGATGGCCCCGTGCTCGCTGTCGACGGGCAGGATGCGGACGCCGCGGGCTGCGGCTTCCTTCATGACCAGTTCACCGGCAGCGACGAGGGTTTCCTTGTTGGCCAGGGCGATGTCCATCCCCTTCTCGATGGCGTGGAGCGTCGGTTCGATACCGGCGGCGCCGACGAGGGACGTCAGGACGATCTGGGCGTCACATTCATCGATGAGTTTCAAGAGGCCGTCACTGCCGGAAAAGACAGTACACGCCGGACCGACGGCACGGCGCAGTTCATCAGCCGCCTTTTCGTCGACCATGCAGGCCCATTTCACCTGATGGTCCCGGACCTGGCGGGCCACTTCCTGCCAATGGGAATAAGCAGCGACGCCGGCCAGGCGGAAGGCCTCGGGATGGGCGTCGATGACGTCGACGGCCTGGGTCCCGATAGAGCCGGTACTGCCTAAAATCAAAATATCCTTCATTCCCTGCCCTCCTTTAAATGACCAGCATCAAATAGACGTACATAGCCGGCGCTGCAAAGAGCAGGCTGTCGAAGCGGTCGAGGACGCCGCCGTGGCCAGGGATGATGTTCCCCGAATCCTTGACACCGCAGACGCGCTTCAAGATGGATTCGACCAGATCACCTAAAGGAGCCATGATGCCGATGATGACGCCAATGGCCAGGGCGTGGAGGACGGAGAATTTAAAGATGAGCGAAAAGATGATGGCCACGGCCAGGGTACCGACGAAACCGCCGATAGCACCTTCGCGGGTCTTGCCGGGGCTGATGGCCGGGCAGAGCTTGACTTTGCCCATCATCTTGCCGACGGCAAAGGCAAAAGTATCGCTGGCCCAGGTCGAAAAGATGAGGAGAAAGACGAAGAACCGCGCCGGTTCCAACATGACGGCGCCGAAGCTGCTGCCCATGAAGGAAGCCACAGAGCCGCTGCGCAGGGCCAGCATGGCCAGAAAGCCACAGCTGATATAGAGCAGGCCGTACAAGGTATAGGCACTGTCTACGGGCTTAATCTTGTTGTGGAAAAAGACGGTCCGCAGCATGAGCCAAAAAAGGAGGCCCAAGGCCAGGACGAGCATGACCTTGGTGCTGCCGAACCAATAAGCGGCCAGCATGGCGACGAGCCATACGGCACCGCACTTGTCGGCCGTCACGGCATGGAGCTTGTGGACCAGGTTGCCGTATTCATACCAGGCGACGAGGGATAACAGGGCCATCATGAGGAAAAACAGCCAGTTCCCTTCGTAAATCACAAAAATCGTAAAGGCACCACCGACGATGCCTGTCAGTATTCGTTTTGCCAACATATCATATACCTTCCCTGATTTATTTTAAGCCGCCGAAGCGCCGTTCCCGGCCCTGGAAGGACAAAATAGCTTCGACCAGGGTATCTTTGCTGAAATCGGGCCAGCAGAGCTGGGTGTACCAGAATTCGGCGTAGGCCATCTGCCAGAGGAGAAAATTGCTGACCCGCTTGTCCGCACCGGGGCGGATGAGCAGATCGACGTCATTTTCCGGCTCCGTATAGAGATACTGGGCCAGCGTCGCTTCGCTAATGTCTTCGGGGCGGATCTGGCCGTCCCGGACGGCTTCTGCCACTTTGCGGGCCGCCTGGGTGATTTCCAGGCGGCCGCCGTAATTGACGGCGACGTTGAGGATAAGGCCCGTATTGGCGGCCATTTCGGCTTCGGCCTGAGAAAAGGCGTCCTGCAGGTCCGGATGGAGCCGCTTCATATCGCCGATGACGTGGAGCTGCACGTTGTGTTCCTTGAGTTCCAGGAGATTCTTGCTCAGGTAACTCTTCATGAGCTTCATGATGTACGACACTTCTTCATCAGGGCGCTTCCAATTTTCCGTAGAAAAGGCATAGACCGTCAGGACCTTGATGCCCAGGTCGTCGGCAGCGACGACGATGCGCTTGAGCGTATCGGCACCGGCGCGATGGCCGTAACTGCGGGGCAGGCCCTTGCGCTTGGCCCAGCGGCCATTGCCGTCCATGATGATGGCTACGTGGCGGGGAATGTTGTTCGGATCCAGCATGGCTTCGGACACGGAGCCTGCTGTTTCCTTCTTTTTGCCAAAAAAGTTAATCATGCTGTACGTCTCCATTTCGCAGGGCTGCCGCTACGGATCCGCTCATCTCCAGGCTGTCGTTGACCAAGAGGCAGACTGTGCCGTCATCCCGCCGCTGGGCGCGGATGACATAGGTCTGCTCAGGGTCGCAGTGGAAAAAGTGGCTCCGCGACAGCGTCCGCTCTATGACAAAAGGAATATTTTTTTCCTGTAATACAGATTTGGCATACCGTAACGGCATGCCAATAAAAATCCGTATATCCATCATACGGCCATGACTTCTTTTTCTTTTTTCGCTTTGATTTCGTCGATGACCTTGATTTTTTTATCCGTCAGCTTCTGGATGTTTTCCTGACCTTCTTTGCTGTCATCTTCCGTGACTTCCTTCTTCTTTTCCATCTTCTTGATGGTTTCGTTGGCGTCGCGGCGGATATTGCGGATGACGACTTTCGAGTCTTCGGCAATCTTGCTGACCTTCTTGCTCAGTTCCTTACGGCGTTCTTCCGTCAGCTGGGGGATTTCCAGGCGGATGATCTTGCCGTCGTTGTTCGGGTTCAGGCCCAAGTCGGACTTGAGGATGGCCTTTTCGATTTCACCGAGCATCTTCGGTTCCCACGGGGCAATGGTGATCATGCGCGGCTCCGGAGCGGCCACATTGGCGACCTGTTTGACCGGCGTCGGCGTACCATAGTAGTCGACGGTGATCCGGTCCAGCAGCGACGTGCTGGCGCGGCCCGTGCGGATCGACGACAATTCCCGTTTCAGGGCTTCGATGGTCTTGTCCATCTTTGCTTCGTGCTGGGCAATGATTTCTTTTACTTCCATGTCAATCACTTCCTTATTTTATTTTTATAAGTATATCATACAGCTTTTAGTCTTCTTTGTCGACTACAGTGCCTAAATCTTCTCCGCTGGCGGCTTTGACGATGTTCCCCGGCTGGTCGATGTTGAAGACGACGATGGGGATGTTGTTGTTGCGGCAGAGCGTCGTAGCCGTAGCATCCATGACCTTCAGGTCTTTGTTGATGACGTCGAGATAGGTCAGATGCTTGAACATCTTGGCATCCGGATTGAGTTTGGGATCGCTGTCGTAGACGCCGTCGACGCCGTTCTTGGCCATGAGGATGGCATCGGCTTCGATTTCAGCAGCCCGCAGTGCGGCTGTCGTATCCGTCGAGAAGTAAGGGTTGCCCGTACCGGCACCGAAGATGACGACGCGGCCTTTTTCCATATGGCGGATAGCCCGGCGGCGGATATACGGTTCAGCGACCTGCTGCATGTTGATAGCCGTCTGGACGCGGGTAGCGACGCCGTTCTTTTCCATGGCGTCCTGGAGGGCCAGGGAATTCATGACCGTAGCCAGCATGCCCATGTAGTCTGCCGAGACGCGGTCCATGCCTTTAGCCGAACCGGACAGGCCGCGCCAGATGTTGCCGCCGCCGACGACGATGGCGACCTGGACGCCGAGCTTATTGACTTCGACGACCTGCTTGGCAATGGTTTCAACCGTTTCCGGGTCGATACCGTAACCCTGTTTGCCAGCCAGTGCTTCGCCGCTCAATTTCAATACGATGCGATGATACTTTTTCGATTCCATAAAAGAAGTGCCTCCTCTGTCGGTATACAAGTCCAATTAGAAAATAAGAGAACACGGGTTGGGTGTTCTCTTATGCAATCTTATTTAGCTTGTGCCATTACTTCGGAAACAAAATCATCGTTCCGTTTTTCCAGGCCTTCACCCAATTCATAACGCGTATAACGGCGGATGTCGATTTTTTCACCGATCTTAGCGATGGCTTCCGTAACGACCTGCTGGACCGTCTTGTCAGAATCTTTGATGAATTCCTGATCGAGGAGGCAGTTTTCTTTGTAGAATTTTTCGATACGGCCGACAATCATCTTTTCGACAATCTTTTCCGGTTTACCTTCGTTCAGGGCCTGCTGGCGGAGAACTTCTTTTTCGTGTTCCAATACGTCAGCCGGAACTTCTTCGCGTTTGAGGTATGCCGGTTTTGCAGCAGCGATCTGCATTGCAATGTCTTTGCAGAGTGCTTTGAAGTTATCTGTCTGAGCGACGAAGTCCGTTTCGCAGTTGACTTCGACGAGAACGCCGATACGGCCGTTGCCATGGATGTAAGAATAAACCAAACCTTCAGCAGCGATGCGGTCTGCTTTCTTAGCTGCTGCAGCCAAGCCGTGTTCGCGAAGCAAGTCGACGGCTTTTTCCATGTCGCCGTTGCTTTCGGTCAATGCTTTTTTGCAGTCCATCATGCCTGCACCGGTTTTTGTTCTTAATTCTTTTACCATTGCTGCTGTAATAGCCATGAGTATTCCTCCTAAAAGTAATGTGAATTATACAGTTTGAAGAAAGGTAAGAAGCAAAGGCTCCTTACCTTTCTATAATAACCATTCAGTTCTCACAGAACGAGTAATCTTATTCTGCTGCTTTTTCTTCAGCGGCTTCAGCACCTTCAGCGGCGCCTTCTTCAGTCTGTTCGCCCTGGTTGCCTTCGAGGACAGCGTCAGCGATCTTGCCGGTCAAGAGTTTGACGGCGCGGATAGCGTCATCGTTAGCCGGGATCGGATAGTCGATGACATCGGGATCGCAGTTGGTGTCAACCGTAGCGATGATGGGGATGTGAAGTTTGCGGGCTTCAGAAACAGCGATTTCTTCTTTTTTCGGGTCGATGATGAAGAGAGCGTCCGGGAGTTTCTTCATGTCTTTGATGCCGCCGAGGTATTTCTGAAGTTTTTCCATTTCATGTTTGAGGAGCGTAACTTCTTTCTTCGGCAAGAGTTCGAACGTGCCATCTTCGGCCTGTTTTTCCAATGTCTTCAAGCGTTTTACGCGCTTTTCGATGGTCTGGAAGTTGGTGAGCATACCGCCGAGCCAGCGTTCGTTGACGAAGTACTGGTTGCAGCGTTCTGCTTCGTTTTTAATGGATTCCTGGGCCTGTTTTTTCGTGCCTACGAAGAGGACTTTGCCGCCTTCAGCAGCCAGGTCGCGGACAAAATTGTAAGCTTCGTCCATTTTCTTAACGGTTTTCTGCAAGTCGATGATGTAGATACCGTTACGTTCGGTGAAGATGAAACGAGCCATCTTCGGGTTCCAACGGCGGGTCTGATGACCGAAATGAACGCCGGCTTCCAATAATTGTTTCATAGATACTACTGCCATAATTGTAATTCCTCCTGTTTTTTCCTCCGCCCGGTCATCGCTCATCTTCACCCTCCCCCATGGGGAACGGGCACAGTGCTGAGCTCGCCAAGCGTGTGTATTTTAGGGTTTGGTATTCAAACCTTTG
Source organism: Megasphaera indica (assembly GCF_046614755.1). Lineage (NCBI taxonomy): Bacteria > Bacillati > Bacillota > Negativicutes > Veillonellales > Veillonellaceae > Megasphaera > Megasphaera indica. Next base: position 34,913 of record NZ_JBKKJR010000011.1, on the reverse strand, counting down.
ATATTATAGCATATATGACAAGCAAGGGCAAGCATTTTTTCAAATGCCTGCCCTTGCTTTGAGTTGTAAGTTTGCAGTTCGTAGCGGATAATAAATAATTTAATTCAGGACATAGACCGGTACGGTGCGGCGGCCGAAGTTCATGCAGGCATCGTAGTCTTCCATGCAGAGGTCGATGCGGTTGCCGAGGATGGCTCCGCCTGTATCTTCGGCCCGGGCTACGCCATAGCCGGGAATGAAGACCGTCGAGCCCAGGGGAATGACGTTGGGGTCGACAGCGACGACGCCATAACGGGCCCACGTCCCCATGCGGGTGATGCACTGGCCGTCGCCGTCCGTCGGTAGATAGGCCGTCGCTTCCATGGTGATGATCTTCTGGTAGTGGGACACATCACCTGTGCTGGTATTGATTTCAACGGTTTCCTTAGTGCCGACTTTGCGGACCAGAGGCTGCATTTCCGAAATGAGCTCCGTCGACAGCGTTTCCTTGTCGGCGACCTGGCCGTCGACGCTGACGATGTTCAGCTTGACCCGCTTGCGGCCGTTCTGCCCTTCCTGGATGACTTTTTCTTCACCCTGGCCCAAGGTTTCATCAGGAATGCTTTCGATGGCATAGGGCACGACTTCATCTTCCGTGATGGTCTTGCGCGATACGTGGCCGATGACGATGTGCTGCCCCGCCTGGAGCGGTTTCTGGACGTCGCCATAAGGGCGGTACTTTTCCTTATTATAGCCGTACTGTTCGGCGACTTCCTGGGAATTGTGCTTGGCCGTGTAGACTTCCTGGGTCTGTCCGCGGTACTCCAGGGTGACCGGGATGGCCCGGCGCACCTTGACGTAGCTGCCGTCGTCGAGTTTCTGCGTCGAAACATCGATTTCATCGTAATCACCGATGTCGATATTATTTTCCCGCATCAATGCCTTTTCATTGACAGCGTGGGTATATACCTGGCGGGTTTCGCCATCGGCGACGAGGATCACTGATTTCCCCCTGTCGATGAACCCTGTCAGGGACACAATGACCAATAAGGCGATCATCGTCGCGTACATGCGTGTAATCGGTCGTTTATTCTTGAATCCAGTCATGCTGAATCGTTTCCAGTCCATGCCATGCCTCCTAATGCTTTTCTTTTCATTGTAGCAAAGACCGGCAGGCTTGTCAATTTACTTGTCTTCTTCAGCAGGACGCGGGCGCAGGACGACGTTGCGGAACTGGCGGGCTGCCTTCTTCCGTTCCGATGCCAGCCGTTCGGCTTCGCGCTGGCATGTATCCTGGGCGTTGACAGGCTTGCCCTTGCGTTCGTCTGCCAGGTAGCGGTACGAGCCGTCGCTGTTCATGGCATAGGCCTTGACGTTGTCGTCGAAGTATACTTTCAGGATGCGCTTGATCCGTTCTTTATGCGGCGGGAATTCGACAGGTGTCATCAATTCGACGCGTTCGTTGAGGTTGCGCGGCATCCAGTCTGCCGAAGAAATGAAGACGTCTTCCTTGCCGCCGTTGTAGAAGTAGAACAGGCGGCTGTGTTCCAGGAAGCGGCCGACGATGCTGTGGACTTCGATGTTTTCGCTGATGACAGGCAGGCCAGGGCGGATGACGCAGATGCCGCGGACGATGAGGCGGATCTTGACGCCGGCTGCCGACGCTTCATAGAGCTTGGCGATGACGTACTTATCGAGGAGCGAATTCATCTTGGCCACGATGATAGCTTTCTTGCCGGCCTTGGCCTGAGCGATTTCCTGATCGATTTCCTGATAAATCGTTTCCCGCAGGTTGAGCGGCGCAACGGCCAGCTTATTCCACTGAGGAGGATCAGAGTAGCCCGACAAGAGGTTGAAGAAAGCCGATGCGTCGACGCCGATGAGGGTATTGGCCGTCAGGATGCCGACGTCCGTATAGATGCGGGCCGTCTTGCCGTTGTAGTTGCCCGTCGCCAAGTGGACATAGCGGCGGATGCCGTCTTCTTCGCGGCGGACGACGAGGGTGATCTTAGAATGGGTCTTGAGGCCCATGATGCCGTAAATGACATGGCAGCCGGCTTTTTCCAGCTTGCGGGCCATGTGGATATTATTTTCTTCATCGAAACGGGCCTTGACTTCCATGAGGACCGTGACCTGTTTGCCGTTTTCGGCGGCCTGGGCCAGGGCGGCGATGATGGGCGACTTGCTGCTGACGCGGTAGAGCGTCTGTTTGATGGCCAGGACATGGGGGTCCGTCGCAGCCAGCTGGATGAAGTGTTCTACCGTTTCAAAGGTTTCATAGGGAGGATGGACCATGATGTCCCGTTCGGCAATGGCCGACCAGAAATCAGGCGCGTCGATGGCGGCCAGTTCCGACGACGGCTGCGGCGTCACCGGCGGATAGCGCAGGTCATCGTAGCCGTCGATGCCGACGAAGGAGAAGAAGACCTTGCAGTCCAGGGGACCCGGAATCGAATAGATGTCCCGTTCTTCGAGCTGCAGTTCATCGCGCAGGAAGTCGCGGTTCATGCGCGACGACGAAGCAGCCAGTTCCAGGCGGACAGCCGCCCCTTTGCGGCGTTTCTTCAGGCTCTTTTCGACTTCCATCAGGAGGTCTTCGGCATCGTCGTCGATATCCAGGTCGGCGTCGCGGGTGACGCGGAACGGTTCGACTTCCAGGATGTCGCAGCCCAGGAAGAAGCGTTCCGCATAAGCGGCGATGACGTCTTCCAGGAAGAGGAACTGATGACCTTCATGCTGCTTGCCAGCCGGCGAAACACTGTCCGGGACCTTGATGATGCGGTCGATGACTGACGTCGGGACCGGCAGGATAGCCGTCTTGACCGAGCGGTCCCCCTGTTTGCGGCGCAAGAGGACGGCCAGGTTCAGGTTCAGGCTGGACAGGAATGGGAAGGGATGGCTGGAATCGACGGCCATGGGCGTGACGACCGGGTAGATTTCCCGTTCAAAGAAGCTTTCCAGCCACAGCCGCTGGTCATCGTCAAGGGCATCGACACCGATGAAGTGCAGGCCGTGAGCTTGCAGCTTCTGCTGGATATCTTCATAGTAGCGGTACTGGTCGCCGACCAGCTTATGGACCATGGACTGGATGGCTTCAAACTGTTCCTGCGGCGTCATGCCGGCGATGTCGATGTGCTTGACCCCGCTTTCGACGAGGTGCTTGACGCCGGCGACGCGGATCATGAAGAATTCATCCAGGTTCGACGCTGCGATGGCGATGAAATTCAGCTGTTCCAGCAGCGGGTTGGACGGGACGATGGCTTCGCGCAGGACCCGTTCATTGAATTTGACCCATGTACATTCACGATTTAAAAAATATTGAGCATCCGTAAAATCTGCCATGATTATCTTATCCTTTCACTAATTTCGTCGAAATGCCAAAGACTTCGGCAAAGTCGACGGCCATTTTCAGGTATGTCCAGCGTTCCAGAGAAATATCGGCATCGGCCGTATAATGGACGACGAGCTCGTCTTCCCTGAGTTCCGCCCGGATGGCGCTGATTTTCCCTAAATGGCTCTTGTCCAGGGAATCGGCCAGGCGGAAAATCGCCGTCAGCTTAGCCGTAATGACCTTCTGCCGTGGCGTCAGGGAATGGTAGACTGGCGACGCCTCCTGCAAGGTACCGTCAAAGGCATAGTAGAGAACGGCGGCCAGGATTTCCTTTTCATCGTCGGCCAGGCCGAAGAGGTCCGTTTCCCTGATGAGGTTATACGTGCAGAGGTTGTGTTTGCGGATATTGATGAATTTCCCCGTTTCGTGGAAAATCGCGGCCAGGCGGAGCAGATAATTATAGCTGTAATCGAGACCGATGAACTGGTACAGCGCCTGGAAGAGGACGTTGCAGTATTCTTCGATGCGGGCGGAATGGATGGAATCGGACAAGTACTTCTTGGCCAGGCGGCGCATCATGTCCAGGAGCAGGCCCTGGAGATGGGCCATATAATCGTTATGGGTCTTTTCGGCCACATAATACATGGTATAGCCTTCAGTAAAGGTCGTCGGCATGACGACCAGCATGTCGATATCGACGATGCGCAGCAGTTCATAATACAAGAGAATCGTCGGCATGATGACATTGGCCAGGTTCTGGGACAGGCCGAAGCGCTTCATGAGCTTGAACGGCGTGACGCCGTGGAAGGAATAGACGAACTGGCGCAGTTCATCCGGCGTGATCAGGAAGAGGCCGTTCTCACTGGTCTTGCCCATGAGGCGTGCCACCAGGTTGGCTCCGCGGCCAGACAGGACGATATACTTGATATCATACTGCTGGACTCCTTTCCAGAGCGGATAAAGGGTGCCGTAGATATATTCGCGCACAGCCGTCGGGAACGTCAGCTCGTCACGCTGTTTTTCCGTAAAATTTTCCAGGATGCGCAGGGAGCCGATGTGGATATTCTGCTGGAATAAGAGGCGGTCCGATTTCCAGCAGGTCAGGCCGACGCCGCCAGACGTGATGTCCAGGAGCATGACGGCTTTATCGGCAAAATTGAATTTGCCTTTCAATACATTATAATAAAGACCAAAGAACTTATAATAGATTTCCTTGGTCATGTGGATGACTTCGACGTCGAAGCCCGTACGGATATGGATCTGGTCAAGGACACTGATCAAGTTGTCGGCTTCGCTGATGACTGTCGTCGACAGGACGCGGACATCTTTGACATCATAGTCGCAAAGGAGCTGGCGGAATCCCAGCAGGACCTGACAGATTTCGTTCAGGGACTGAAAACTGACGTGATGGCGCTGGAATACCGTTTCCCCATATTTTACTTCTCGGGATACGTTTTCGATGATTTCCATATCATCCAAAGACGAGTAAGCAATGACCTTCAAGGTCATATTGACCGTCCCGATATGGATGATACCGAAAACATTCCGGGTTTGTTTTTCCATTACTCTCCCCACTTTTCTTGACGGTATAGTTGCTGTCTAGCTGATACTCCTCTTATTATACATGAAAGTCACCGTATGTATGTATATTTTTTGTAAAAATTTTCGGCATGCCTCTCTATTCTGTAGTATAATGGAAAAGGTAAACGATAAACTTGATAAACATCCGCAGAAACGAGGTATACCATGGAAAAATTAGCCATCATCGACATGGGCTCTAACTCCATCCGTTTTGTCGTCATGCAGATTGCCGACAACCAGTCTTATTCCCTGCTCTATCAGGAAAAAGAAGCCATCCGCCTGGGCCACGGCCTGAGCCAGACCGGCGTCATCAGTGAAGAAGGGATGCAGCGGGCCCTGACCTGCCTGCACGTCTATAAGCACATCATGGAAGTCATGGACATCCATGAATGCCGGGCCGTCGCGACGGCAGCCGTCCGCAATGCCAGCAACGGCGAAGCTTTCCTGAAGCGCATCAATGCCGAAACGGGCATCACCATGAACGTCATCACCGGTGAACGGGAAGCGTACTTAGGCTATCTCGGCGTCATCAACACCATCGCCCTGAAGGACTTCCTCATCTTCGACCTGGGCGGTGCCAGCGTCGAAATGACCTTAGTCCGCGACGGAGAAGCCGTCCATTCCCTGTCGGTCCCCATCGGCGCCGTCACGCTGACGGAAAAATTCGGCACCCAGGGCAATCCTGATTCCGAAGCCATTGCCAGCCTGATGAAATTCGTCTGCAAAAAGATGGCTGCCGTCCCCTGGATAGAGGACATCCAGCTGCCCATCGTCGGCATCGGCGGTACAGCCCGTAACTTCGCCAAAATGAACCAGCGGGCGACGAATTATGAACTGTCGAAGCTCCATAATTACATCATGCCCCTGGAACATTTTGAAAACCTCTATCATGAAATCACGACGCGGACCAGTGCCAACCGCAAGAAAATCGCCGGCCTGTCCAGTGAACGCTCTGACCTCATCGTCGCCGATGCAGCCGTCATCAAGACCATCTTCGACATGACGGGCAGCCCGGAAATGGTCGTCAGCGGCTGTGGCCTCCGCGAAGGTTTATTCTTTGAATACTACGCTTCGTACTGCCAGCTGCCGTCACCGCGTTTCGACGACATCCTCGATTTCAGCGTCAAGAACTTCATCGGTACGCTGAGCGGCGTCATCATCAACCAGGCTCACTACGACCAGGTCACGCGCATTGCCACCCAGCTCTTCGACCAGCTCCAGCCGCTCCACGGCTACGGCCCGCGGGAACGCCTCCTGCTGCAGACAGCCGCCCGCATGCACGATGTCGGCAAGATCATCAACTTCTACGACCACGCCCGCCATTCGGCCTTCATGATCGCTCATGCCCCGCTCTACGGCCTGACCCAGGTCGAACAAATCATTACGGGCTTCATCGCCGGCTTCCATCACGGCATCAGCCGCAAGATCATCCGGGCCTACCGTTACGCCAACATGGCCTCTGCCGAAGACTGGATCATGATCCGCAAACTCTCGACCATCCTGGCCCTGGCCGAAGCCTCGGACCTGACGTATGAACAAATCGTCACCGACGTCGAAGTCACACTGGCCGAAAACGTCGCCGTCATGATCATCACGACGGCGCCGGGCTCGACGTACAACGCCGCTGACTACGAAATGAAACAACTGAGCAAACAATTCAAAAAAGAATTCGGCGCTTCCCTGCTTCTCGTCTGGAAGTAAGGGTCCGGATAAAAAAAGGGGCTGTCGCACATGCGACAGCCCCTTTTTACTCTTATCGCCGCATCATGTCTTCAGCCGTGACGTCGGGATGGTGGTACTGGTCTTCAGAGAGGATCTGTTTACCATGGACAGTGACGGCCTGCTGGGGACACCAGTGGACACAGGCCAGGCAATGGCTGCAATGAGAGCCGATGACGGCCCCTTTCGCCGTACAGATGATATTGCTCACCGGACAGATGCGGGCACAGAGGCCGCAGGCAACACAGCGTCCCCCATCGACAGATGGCGTCAGCCAGCGTTCCCCGGCATGGCGGATCAGGCCCAGGTTCATGAGCCAGGCCGACAGCGACGAATGGATGGCCGTCGTATCCCGGACCTGCCCGCGTATCTTATCGGCTGCGGCAGCGACCAGTTCATCGGCGTGGTCCAGGCGGTTCATATCGTAGCGGATATGGCGCCGCGACGCGATAGTACTGTTGGCGATCATCGGCAGGACAGCCCCGTAGGACAAAGAACAATGTTGACGCCGGAGGATCCGGTCCATCGTCCTGAGCGACCGGCCAGGCGCACTGCCGCAAGTAGCAATGCCATAAAAATAGGTCGATTTCTGGAAACGGACCTGTCTGATGAAATCCTGTACGGGTTCGGGAAGATCCCCGAAATAGACGGGAAAGACAAAGCCGATGATGCGATCCTGGATACGCTGGCACCGTTCATGGATAGCCGAAATCGGCACGGCCGTATCGCCAGTCAGTTCAGCCAGCTTCTTGGCCACATATAATGAATTTCCCGTTCCTGAAAAGTAAAGAATCATAAGGCTCACCTCAGAGACCGCACTGCCAGTTTCCCGCTTGCAGGCGGACGGTATTTTACATCCATTATATCATGAAACCCTGTCATTTGTCTTTACACGTAACCGCGCTCGCAAAGGCTGACGAAGGTCCCGTCGCCGATGATGATGTGGTCGAGGACGGGGATTTCCATGATCTGGCCGGCGTCGGCAATGCGCTGGGTCACGACGATATCCTCGTGGCTCGGTTCGGGGTTGCCTGACGGATGGTTATGGACCAGGACGACAGCTGCGGCATTGTAGCGCAGGGCATAGCGGAAGACTTCCCGCGACTTGGCCAGGCTGGCATTGATCGTGCCGATGGTCAGCGTGCGATAGGCGATGAGCTGGTTCTTCGTCGATAAATAGACGGCGCCGAACTGCTCTTGCGGCAAAAAGCGCAGATCTTCCATGACATAGCCGGCAATGGCCTGGGGCGTACTGAAGTCAGGCGCCGCTTCCTTTACGTGCTGCCGGGAAATACGCCGTCCCAGCTCGACGGCGGCACAGACCGTGACGGCCTTATCCGTCCCGATGCCGGGAATCTGACAGAGGTCGCCGATGCTGGTATCACTGAGATAACAAATATTTTCCCCTGGCAGGGAATGAAGGACCTGCCGCGACACATCGAGGACGGATTGTCCCTTCGTACCCGTCCGCAATAGAATCGCCAGCAAATCCTGGTCGGTCACAGCCGAAGGACCGTGACGGAGGAATTTTTCCCGCGGTTTCTCACAAACAGCGAGGCTGCGGAAAGGGTCGCTCATACATGGACCTTGGCTTTGTGGAACAACTTGCATACCTGGGACAAGGGCAGGCCGACGACGTTGGTATAGGAACCATTGATCTTATCGACGAAAGCCGCAGCCCGGCCCTGTATGCCATAGGCACCGGCTTTGTCCAGCGGTTCCCCAGAAGCGACATAGGCTTTGATTTCCTTTTCACTCAGTCGTCGGAACCAGACTTTCGTTTCGACGACCTTCGTATATTCCTTATGGCCATTGATCAAAGCGATGCCCGTATAGACAGAATGTTTCTTACCGGACAATTCCCGCAGCATCTCGACGGCAGCGGCTTCATTGCGGGGCTTGCCCAGCATTTCCCCATCGATGGCGACAATCGTATCGGCGCCGAGGACCCACTGTCCCGGGAATTTTTCAGCTACATCGCGGGCCTTGCCCAACGCCTGGGCCTGGACGTATTTTTCCGGATCCTTTTTCTTCGGTGATTCTTCACTGTACGTACTCGGATTGACCATATAGGCGACGCCGATCTGCGTCAGCAGTTCGCGGCGACGAGGCGAACCAGAAGCTAAGATGAGCATGTAATAATCCCTCCTAAATTATTGAAGATGACGAAAGAGAATGGCTGCCAGGATGACGCCGATGATGCTGAGCATATTCGGTGCCAGATGGATGCCAAACTGCAATTCCATGAGATAGAGATTGAGGTGAATATTCTGGATATTCAAGATTTCATAATGCTGCGTCAGGGCCGGCAGGATACCCTTCAAGGCCGGAACAGCATACAGGGCCTCTCCGACGATGCCACCGAGGATACCGCCGACGATGAGGAAAATAAAGAAGAACAACAGACTGTGTGAGCCAAGGGTTTTCATGGCCTACCTCCATTATACACGCAAGATACGAAAGGGCCGCCCTTTCTCATGAAATTCTAATCCATTCTGAGAAAGGCAGCCCCTTTTTTAATAATCGCTTATTGTTTTTTCTTTTTCTGCATCTTAGCCCAGGTGTCGCGGAGGCCGACGATGCGGTTGACGACCAGGTGGTCTGCCGTCGTATCGGGATCAATGACGAAATACCCCTGGCGCAGGAACTGGAACTTATCACCGACATGATACGTTGCCAATGCCTTTTCGGCCTTGCTGTGGTATACGTCGAGGCTGTGGGGATTGATCTGGTCGAGGAAATCCTTGCTTTCCCCTTCTTCCTCGCTGCCGTCGTCCTTCAAGAGATAGTCATAGACGCGGGTTTCGACGTCGACAGCATCTTCGGCATTGACCCAGTGCAACGTCCCTTTGACCTTGCGGTTGGCGTTGGCACCGCTGCCGCTCTTGCTTTCCGGGTCATACGTGCAGTGCAGTTCGACGATGTTGCCGTCTTCGTCTTTGATGACTTCTTCGCATTTGATGATGTATGCATACTTGAGGCGGACTTCCTTGCCTGGAGCCAGGCGGAAGAACTTCTTGACCGGTTCTTCCATGAAGTCGTTGCGTTCGATATAAAGGTTCTTGCTGAACGTCATTTCGCGCGTGCCCATGGCTTCATTTTCCTGATTGTTGTCGGCCGTCATCGTTTCCGTCTTGCCGTCAGGATAATTGGTGAGGACGACCTTGATCGGGTCGATGACCGTCATCAGGCGCGGTGCTTTCATCTTCAGGTCTTCGCGGATGCAGTATTCCAGGAGGGAAATATCGACCATGCTGTCCGCCTTGGCGACGCCGATGCGTTCGCAGAAGTCACGGATCGATTCCGGCGTATAGCCGCGGCGGCGGATACCGGAAATCGTCGGCATACGGGGATCATCCCAGCCGCTGACGATGCCCTTTTCGACGAGGAGGCGCAATTTGCGCTTGCTCGTAATCATGTTGGTGACATTCAGGCGGGCGAATTCGATCTGCCGCGGTTTCTGGCCTTCCGGATCGTCCCAGTCTTCGAGGACCCAGTTGTACAGCGGACGGTGAGCTTCAAATTCCAAGGTGCAGATAGAATGGGTAATGCGTTCGATGGCGTCCGATACGGGATGGGCGAAGTCGTACATCGGGTAGATGCACCATTTGTCGCCTGTCCGATGGTGCGAAGCATGGACGATACGGTAAAGGACCGGATCGCGCATGTTGAGGTTCGGGCTGGCCATATCGATTTTGGCGCGCAGTACCTTTTCGCCATCGGCAAACTTGCCGGCTTTCATATCTTCAAAGAGCTGCAGGTTTTCTTCGACGCTACGGTTACGGCAGGGGCTTTCCTTCCCCGGCGTATTGAACGTGCCGCGGTATTCACGGATTTCATCACTCGACAAATCATCGACATAAGCCTTACCCAAGCGAATCAGCTTTTTGGCGTATTCATAGAGTTTATCGAAATAGTCCGACGCATAGAACATGCGGTCGTCCCAGTCAAAACCGAGCCATTTGACATCGCGTTTAATCGATTCTACATATTCCGTATTTTCTTTCGACGGATTCGTGTCATCAAAGCGGAGATTCGTTATTCCGCCATATTTCTTGGCAATGCCGAAATTCAGGCAGATCGACTTGGCGTGGCCGATGTGGAGATAGCCATTCGGTTCCGGCGGGAAACGGGTATGGACCCGCTTGCCATATGTATTCTTTTCGTTGTCTTCATCGATAATAGTTTCAATAAAATTTTTGGTCGTTTCGTTATCCATCGATGTATCTCCCTTTCATATATGTATAAATGCCTTCAATATCACATTATAACCTAAACATGGCTTGCTTTGCAATGTTCTGCTACAAATTAAGCAAACTAGCGGTTTTTATCGAATCTGGCAAAGGTTGATTGATTTATTTTCACGTAGTTTCATTTCTTTTTTTTGACGAATTTTTGACGGCAGGCTGATGTGACATAAAAAAAGTGGCGTCCACTCACAATGGAATGGACGCCGACTTTTATTTTTATTAATGTTTTATTGGTTTTGAGCCGGCATTGTTTTAGACAATGCGAATTTCACGGCCCAGATAGCTCCATTAATAACAAGCGGCAGGACGATTTTGTCGCGGAGCATATTCCAGCCTGTCTCCGACTTGCTCTGTTCCTGGATTTGTGCTGTGAATTTGTCGGCGACCGCTTCAACAGCAGGGAGCGCATTTGTCACGATATTCTGTGTCAGCTCGTTCTTCATGTCTTCTGTAACGATGTCAACATCCAAAGCATCTACAATGCTATCTCTGATATCTGTCCATTTACTCATTTTCCATACCTCCATTAAATACAATAATTATATGGTAAGCCTATCTTACAATAAGCTACATTCGTAATCGGTTACGCCGCGGGCAATAGCCGCCGCAAAATCATCTGAGCAATCTACAAGCAGAGTCGCATCATCGTCATTGTCAATAAATGCCGTTTCTACGAGTACCGCCGGCATATCGGTGTGCTTCAAAACGATGAGCCCAGGCATTTCTTTGACGCCTCGGTCTACTGTGCCCAGGGCACCTACAATCTGATTTTGAATGCATTGAGCGAGGTTTCCACCATTGCTCATACGACTGTAGCATTCAACCTCTGTCCCCTGCACCTGTCCGTTTGCCGCATTACAGTGAATAGATACAAAGGCGTCTGCCCACCAGTTATTTGCGTCATCGCATACAGGGATAGGGCGGTCGTCGTGGTCACTATCATAGTAGAGATTGTCAGACTGCAGGAGCCGGCATTCACAGCCGGCCGCTTCGAGGTATTCTTTTACTTTTGCCCCGATTTTTGCGGCTACGTCACACTCTCTGAGGTCTACCGTACCATCCGTGGCAGTATGTACGGCGCCACTGTCATACTCTAAATCGTGGCCGGGATTAATGTACACTTTCATTGTCATTCCTCCTATTCGTCGTAGCGGCGGTCTTGATATTGCCGCCGATGTAACCGAGCAGGCCAGATGCAATACTCATGGCCAACTCATTTTGATCATAAAAAATGGCCAGCACCAGCGCTACGACAAGACCGATGATGACCGTTAGATCTACGATATTGATTTTGTCAATCATAGACATCACCCCTTGTATGTCACTTCACCCTTTCTTGCAGATCGTCCAGCCGATGATGAGCGGATGCGGCCGACGCTTCGACTTTTGCCAATCTTTCGGCCATGTTCTGCCGCTTCTCTTCGACGCCCCTGATATACTCCTGCGTGCTTTCGATGAGCTCGCGAAGCTCTTGGATAGACGAGGACAGCGGCTTGATGACGGCATAATTAAAAATGACGCCACATAGGCTCAGTATTCCGACGATGACCCCAGTCATCTGTACCAGCGATTCCATCACGTGCCCCCATTCGTGTCAGGTTGCGCCGTCGTATTGGCATCGCTGGCGGTTGTGTCGGTCGTCTTCGGTGCTACGTAGGCAATGCAGTCTTTGTTCAGGCATGTGCCATCGCTTTTCAGCTCACTGCCACAGTATTTACAGTATTTTTTGCGTTTCCAAAAACTCATACATTACACCCCTTCCACGGCTTCCTTGTAAGCCGCTGTCATGTCCTTATAGTCCTGCTGGATGCTTGCTACAGCGTCGGTATTGCCCGCCAGGGTGGCAGACTGCAAGGCGTTCAGCATTTCCGACTTGTTTGCTTCGTATTCGCTGGCAAGCTTCGATTTTTCCGCTGCCGCTTTTTCTGCTGCTGTCGGTTCTGGCGCTACATACGGCGCAAAAGTGCCGTCGCTCTGTCGGCAATATTCCCGATTGGCGTCGTTATTACCGAGCAAATTATTGTAGTCATCCTTATCGACGAATACAAATCCCTGCTCCAGCAGTTCATCAACTTTGACACCATCGTCGATGGTACTGCCGTCCTCTTTTACATAATAATGGACGTTGGCCGCGTATGTTGTACCCCGCCGGCCGTCTTCGCCAAATTGGATCAAGTAATCTTTCATTCATTTTCACTCCTTACTGTCTATATGCCGATGATCAATGCTTTATATAATCCGGCGTAGCCATTGACGGTAACTCTTGTTTTTGTCAGTGTTGTCCTGTTATCTATGATTGTAAAAGTATAATCGCGTGATTCCGTTATATCACTCGTATCCCAGTCCACCGGGATAATCCCAAACACTGCTTTTGAAAAAGCAATGGGAAATGTAATATTGTCATATTTTTTATTGTCATCAAACGCTTTTTTTACCCACTGTATAATTAATCCGTTGGCCCATTTGGCGTACCCATTCGCCACTAAATTCGCAGCTACGATGCCGCCGCAATTCTGTGCATTGGCGCCGATTGTATTTCGTACGTCGGCGGCGCTGGTGTCGTCAAGGATGGTCTTGGCAAAATCGGACAGCGCAGTTAATCTTGCTTCTTCGGGGCCGTAGAAATACGGCAGTTTGTTCCAGGTTGGAGTTACCCTGGCCATGGCAAGCAGGGAATCGGCAAGGGTAATGGGGATGGTGACATTACCTGTGCCGTCAAAATTTTGTGCGGTCCCGGTCAAGCCCGTGCCCGATACGTTGATACTGCGGGGCGTGGCTAATTGGGTTGCGCTACCGGAAACGCTGATAGGCCATGTGCCGGATGCCCCATTACCACTTTTCGTCGGTACAAAGGTGTTATAGTTACCGCTATCCAAAATGCGAGCCCAGCCTTTTTTATCGGTGCCGTAGCCGGAGCGATAGTACAGCCCGTCACCATTCGACGCAGTATGGCTGGCGTATACATCCAAGCGGTTGTCGGGCGTCGCGAAAGAAATACACTGTCCGTAATTATAGGCCCCGCTCAGCGCATCTGGCAGTGCCGCCGAATATTCTTTTGTCCCGTTGCGAGTCCACAGCGAGCCATCACCGGCCGTGCCCGTTTTTCCGGTGTATTTGAAATACGTATCCGAAATGTTGTTCCCGTTGGCGTCCGCCGTGGCTTTATCGGCCAAGCTAATATCGTTCACGTTAAGCGTGACATTCGCGCTGCCATCCATGGATACACTGCCGGAAGCTCTTCCGCCTAAAGACAAGGTCCGGGCGGTCTTCCACTTGTCGGTCGAAGACGAATTACCGACAAAACTGGGAGCCGTGACACTCCCTGGAAATTGCGTGTTGCCATTAGCATCTAAAAGCGTAGCCGTCCGGGTCGGTGTCACAAATCCGTCGGCCTTAGCATCGCCGTACTGGCGGACGTAAATCGGTTCTGTACCGTCGTCAGCTGTCGCGATTTCTGCATATCCCGCGTTCGCACTACCACCAACAGCGATACGAAAGGCATCATTGTCGCCCATAGTCGCTTTGAGTACCTCTCCGACTGCACCGGCCGATACCGTCGTATGGACTTTCTTCGAGGTCCCGACGGTGACATTGTCCAGGTTCGTCTGGCCTGTGCCGCCATTACCAACCGGAAGAGTTCCCGTAACACCAGGCGTAATATTGGTCGTCCCGTTAAACGAGGCAGCTGACGTCGACGCCAAATTAGTTTGAATAGTCCGTGCCGTCGCCAATTTAGTCGCACTGCCAGCATTACCTGCGATGCCATTAGCATGCGCATTGGAGGCCTTTTCGTGGTTACTTTCTTTAATTCCCGCCGAATCAATGGCTTCCTTTAATCGCTGGTCATTAGAGAACAGCTGCTGTGCCATATCATTTTCGAGTTTTGCATGGACGGGGTCGCTGGTGATACGCTGCGGGAAGCCGTCTGTGTTGAAATCCAGCGAGTTGTCGATGCCGTTTTTCGGGCGAGTCTGGTTACTGACCGTTTCCGGGAAATCCGTTTTCCATTTATCTAAGTAGTTAGCCATTGTTGTTTCCACTCCATTCGTCCATATTCGTACCGTACGTATACGTACCGTCAAAGGTTATCTTGCCGTCCCAGGACCAGCCCAATTAGACATAGCATCCCAGGTGAGCTGGTTTATAAATCTCGATGGTCTTTCGCATCTCTGCGATAGATGCGGCGTCGGTACGAGTCGTAAAAATGATAAAATAGTACTGGTCGTTGTGCTCCTCCACGTAGCCATTGCCATATGCGTTAATAATGTCCTTGACCCGTGACAACGTCGTTGTTTGGGAGCCACGCAGCGCAATCAGGACACGTGCCCGACGCTTTCCGTCGGAATCGCCCGGATCTGGATGAAGGTCCAGGAATTCTTCCCAGTCTGCAAGGCCCCAGGTGGCTGTAGTGATGAAGAATTGCTTCGTCACATCGATGAGCTGCAAGCGCTGCTTTTCGTGCTCTGTGGATAAGGCTTCCAGTGTTTTTGAGAAAGTCGGGTCTTTCTCCAGAAACTGCGGCAGATAGCGCTTGAGGTCCACTGGGACGACCCGAAGGAAATTAAAATCAGCCATTGAGCGTCACCTCAGTGCAACGGGCTATCTGGTCTGTCGTGACCGTGACCATGGTCGAGCTGCCGTTGATAGTCAAAGATTCATAATCGGATACACCACAGCTGGCGTTTTCCAGTATCATCTTCCCAATCATGGCGCAGGTGATGCGGATATTGTCGAACTGGTGCGAGCCGAAATAATCGTTAATGACGGTCTGGATGGCCGTCGCGTTAGCACCTTTGCTGTCGAGCGGTTTCAAGGCCACCTTGACAGCAAAAATCGTCGGAGCGGCTACCGTTACTGTGGCGCCGATGGGACGCACGGTCTCAATGTAAGCCGCAACCTTTTTCTGCAAGTCTGTCGACGCCGGATTCCCATTCGTGTCGGTAATCAATACCTTGACGGTTCCATTTCCATTCCACAGCGATACGACGACGGCTTTCCTAACGCCTGCCACGGATGTGGCCCATTGGATGTATTCGTTCTTGTTCCCCGACGTGGCTGGCTGGCGTACCTTGAAAATGAGGCGATTATACAGGGATGCGTCGTCTTCCTCGTCAAAGCCGTCGTGCGTCGCCTGGGCATTGGTGACACTGCTGATACCCGGGATGGACATGGGGATGACCGTAATAGTCTTGGCGTCGACATTGCCATTTTTACCACCAGCCGTACATTCAATGGGGATGTCTCCACTCTTGGCAATAGTAACGGCTTTCGTCGTATAAAAGGCCACGCCGGTCGGCGTCTGGAAGACGCTGCCCAGAGGGACTATGCCGTTACCTGTGACCGTCACGGTTCCCACCGCTTTGACAGCCTGCCGACGGAAAACGCCGTGTTCTTCGGCCCGCAGGTCGAGATACTCACCCCAGGCCGTCTGTGCGAACCCCGCTTTATAGGCCTGTTCCCGTTCTACTTCCTGCTTGGCGAACTCGATACTGTTTGAGGCCAGGACATCATAGGTAAAGGTGCCCTCATAGCTGGAGGCGTCATTTCCGACGTTCTGCTGCAATTCGGTTAAAATCTCATCTTGTTCACGTGCTTCATACATCCACGCTCACCTCCCCGTAAATCGTCGAAATTACAATGGCTATGGAAACTTTATCGCCATCGTGTGAGATATCCACGCTGTCGATGCTCTTGATGTAGGGATTCACCATGAGGCACTCGACAATGACGCGTTTGATTTCGCTGTAACGCTGCTTCACGCCCATAACTTTACCTATGAACGGCCTGAGTTCAATGCCATACTGCCAGCTGTATGCCAGATAGCGGAAGCGCTCCGTACCGAGGGCCTTGTAGATCCACACCTTGATGGCCTCGTCTTTCTCGACGACGATGTGTCGGCCTACCTTATCATATAAAAAGCAGTCCTGGTCAAAGTCCCAGGCATATTCTTTCGGGACCGGCAGATCTGACGTGTAGGTATTGACAGATACGGCCCCGGTAAAGGGATATTCTGCACTCATAATTTCACCCCGCTGTCTGCCAGCCAGTACAGCTGTTCGTTCTGGCCGTAAATCGGTATCAAGAGGACCAGCGTCCCCGGTTTCAGCGTATCCGTCCAGGTCTCATCGTTATCGATTGGGTGGTTATGGCTCTCATAGGCCGCATCCCCCGAGCCGCCCGCCCGGTCACTTGTCTGGCCGACCATATGGCGGGTATATCCAGGCATCAGATAACGTGAGCAGTAGACGTCCTTGGCGGTAATTTCAATATTATTCATCTTGACCACCAGTGACGGCGGCGGACTTACGACAATGCCGACCTGCGCGCCGCGCGGAAGGTCGCCCTGCACCACGCTGTGCATCACATCGACGATGGCCGCCGCAGACTGCGAGGCCGAAGGGATTCCTGCCATAGTGGCCACCTCCTACATATGACTCGTTTTGATAATGGACGTCGGCGTCATGCCGATGTTATAGATACCGCCC
Organism: Megasphaera indica; assembly: GCF_046614755.1. NCBI lineage: Bacteria > Bacillati > Bacillota > Negativicutes > Veillonellales > Veillonellaceae > Megasphaera > Megasphaera indica. The sequence goes on along the minus strand of NZ_JBKKJR010000011.1, from coordinate 17,568 downwards.
AGCCCCCGCACCGCCGTTCCCGCTGGAATTGTTACCGACATATCGGCCATCGCCGGCATAGACGACAACGTGTTCGTCGCCATCAAAGACGACGCAGTCACCGACTTCCAGGTTCGATTCGTCAAATGGGATAACAGCATCACCGGCATCAGCCATTAACGTCGGTACCGAGGCGACGCCGTTATCACATTCTTGTCTCAAAAAGGGACTATAATAACTGCCAATACGCGTAGCGGCCTCGACACAGCCGTTTCGGCCATCTGGCATGGTAGCTCCTTCCCATGCCGCAAAGCCGGCCTGTACGCCCGCTGACGCCTCTAAATTTGCCCCGCCGATGGCCGAGGCCGTGCGCCCGGTCTTGGTCTTGACAGTCGTATCTTTCGGCTTTTCTTCTTTGTTCATAAGGTTTTCGAACTCGATTTCCAGCCGCATCTCATGGATGCCGTTCTCAAAGGTATGCGTATCGGATTTAATCCAGAATTTCCCGCACAATTCCGTCAGGATGTCCCGGATTTGGATGGAATATGACGATTTAGCGGCATAGCTGCCCGTCATCTGGAGGATACCAGAACGGTCCGGACCATGGAACAGCTTGTTGATGGCTTCCTGGGTATTGTCGTTCGGGTTCGTCTTATAGACGTCCTGGACCATAGAATATTTCTGTATCCATTCATCCTTTGTCTGGTAACCTGTAACGTTGCCCTGCTGGTCAGTAATCATGATGCTGTTGACCATGTCCTCGATGGATTCCTTGTACTGGCTGTTCTCGATATTGACGTATTGGTCTGCCGCCAGCCCTTCGATAAGCTCGCCTTTCTTAATGACGTCCAGCTCATCGCCCCGCATGATGGGATGGAAGAGGACATCTGGGCCGTCCTTGTTCTCTTTGTGCGCATTGATTTGTTTCGCCGCGTCAGTATAGGCAATCATGATAATCTGATAGCCCGTCTTTTCCTGAGCAATGAAAGAGACTTTCTTCCCTGTCTCAGCCAGCTTCCCGGCTTTGATACCCAGCTCACTGCACACCGCCTTGGCGATGTCCTCGGCCAGCATATCCGTGAATTTTCGGGTCGTCTTCGACCGGCAGAGGATGAACAGATTGTCATAAGCCGTGACCGTCACCGTGGACTGCTGGACGTCTTTTTCGATGGAGTAGACATTCCCCTGGAATTGCAGGTTCCCATCTTCATCATAGCCGTAGACCGTTTCACCGCAGTTGATGACGTAGTTCGGCAGGTTCGGGTCCCGGGCGTCCTGAACGTAGGAAAACGTCAGTTTTCGGGCCACCTGCAGCCGGGAGCCTTCCCAGGTGATTCTCCCCACGGTGAGGCGGGACAAATCATCTATCGTTTCAGTCTGCTTCGTCGTCTGGTTGCCTTTCTCGTCGGTCGTGGTTTCCGTCTTGACGCTCTTATGCTTGATTATCAATTCTTAATCACCCACTTCCGGATCTTGCCCGCGTTGTTGATGACCAAGCTCTTCAAGTTATTGCTCTTGACGACGCGGCGCCAGTGGTTATAGTCGCCGTAGGCTTTCTTGGCCACGTCCATGACGTCGCAGGCCTTTTGGAACAGGGCCTTGCCTTTCGAGATCTGCGACTGCTCTTCCTTAATTTTCTGGTCCAGGTCGACCGGGCGGACCTTGAGCCCCGTCTTATCATCGATAGGCTTGTCATTGTTCGCCGTCGGGACGTTGAGTTCCTTGTACTCCGTAAAATTCAGCGTGTAGTAGATGTCCCGGCTGCCGTCCTGCTCCCAGTAGGAAAATTCCATGATGCCGCACATCATATTGACCGGAGAGTCGGTAATGATGACGCGAACGGCCTTCCGGGCCGCCTTCCACTCGGTCAGCTTCTCGACGCAGGACGACGGGTCTGTGTAGTCGCCCACAACGAAAGGGTAGTCATGGGTAAGTGATGGAAAGAAGCCGGAGAAGGACAGGGTCCTGGCTTTCGGCATCCCGAAGACCAGGGCTTCCCCGACCTGCGTGATGTCGACGACTTTGTTTTTCTGTCCATCACCGACGGTATATTTGGCCGGCGTGACCGGCAGGATGAGTTTCCCTGTCGGCCCTTCGATGATGATTTCCCGCTTCAGTCCGGCTCCTCCACCATTAGAAAAGATGGCCGAAAGGACTTGTATGGTATTTCCTAACCCTCCCAGGCTCATCAATAACCACCTCCGTAGTTGATATGGCCCTGTGAAATCAGTTTCGCCAGTTTATAGGCGATACGGTCAATGTCGGCCTCTTCGCGGACATAGAAGGTATTGCCTTTGATGACGACCGGGCCGCTGCCAGACGACTGTCTGCTTTCCAGTTCGGCTTGAATCATTCGCTCCGTTGTAGCGTGTGGATAGATACGGCTTCCCTGCGGCAGGTCGACGATTTCGCCGCCCCGTTCGTTGATTTCCGTCCAGCCGCCGGCGTAAAATGACGAGCCAGTCGCATGGCCGGAGAAGATACTAGGGATGCTGAAGGAAAAAGAGCTGGCCGAGGACCGTATATCCGCTATAGTGCTCTGTAAATTGCTCCAGGCACTCTGTGCACGTTCCGAAAGCGGTCCCCATACATTCTCTTCAAACCATCCCGTTACGCCGTCCCAGGCCGCCTCAGCTTCATCCTTGGCCGATTGGAAGGCACTGGCGATATCGCTTTCCAGAGATGAAGCCCCGCTACTGATGTCACTCCAAGTCGTGTTAGCGGAGTCTTCTAGTTCAGCCAGACAGTTACCAGCCGATTCTTTCGCATCGGCAAAGGTCTGGCTCCATTCGGCGTTCTTCTCATCAGCTACCTGACAAATCATGTTCCATGCATCTGATCCGGCCTGCTTAATGCCTTCCCAGGAATCGGCCATGTTTTGATGCAATTCAGTCTGCTGTTCAGTGAGCCAATCATCTGTGTCGCTCATTGACTGGCGGATACCATCAAAGGTCTGGCTCCACTCCGCATTCTTTTCGTTGATGACCTGGCTAAAGGAATCCCAGTTGATGCTCTGGAAGGCTTCGGCCAGCTTCTGACCGACAACGTCGCCGCCGATTCCCCCAGCAATGCCCCCCACGATTGCGCCGGCCGCCGTTCCCGCTCCAGGAGCTATCACAGAACCAAACTTAGCTCCTAATAAAGCTCCACCTTTCATACCAGCAAAACTACCGGCAAGGCCAGCTACATCCCGTCCAGCCGTAGACAGCTTTTCCCCTTCCGGGGCATAAGCCACATCAAGAGCAGTTCCACCTAATGCGATAGCTGACCCAATCCAAGGCACCCTTTTCGCCCAGCTGCTGAGCCGGGCACCCCATCCTGGTTTCGGAGTCCCTTTGGGAGTCCCTTCCGGGACCGGAACCGGTGCGTTCGTCGGTGGTGCCGAAGTAGGTGCCGTGGTCGGTGCCCCTTTGCTGTTGATGATGACGTTCGTCGCCGTGACGACCATATCCTTCACAGACGACGTGCTGGGAAGCCCGTTCCCGCCGGTCGGCGTACCGTCCGGAAGATTCTTCGGGATGCCCTGGATGACGTCTTTGACCTTCATGGCCAGGTTGTAAATCTTTTTCAACCCAACGGCCAAGGCCCCGCCTGCCAGTACCGACCCGATACCGTCAAAGGCCAGGAATTTGTTTTTCAGGTCGTTGATGCCCTCGCCCACAATCTTGATGACGTCCGTCACCTGTAGGCCGTCGTCAATGAGGCCGGAAAAATGCGACGTCAGCTTGCCAACTTCTTCGGTAAAGCCACGCAAGCCGTCGCCGACCCCATGGTCTAAGAGCTTGATAGTCAGGTTTTCCCAGGCGCTCTTCAAACGGAGCAGAGAGCCGCGCAGGTTGTCCATGGCTACCTTGGCCGTTTCATGGGCCGTGATATCTTTCATGGCTGCGTTCATGTCTTTGACGCCCTTGGCGCCTTCACGCAGCATGATCATGCCGCCACGAATAGCGTCCGAGCCAAACATGGTCGACAAGGCGTTCATCTTTTCTTCATCCGTTAAACCGGATAAATGGTCCTGCAAAAGGCCGGCGATGTCTGAGAGGGACCGCAGGTGGCCTTCCTGGTCGAAGAATTTAGACGTTCCTTCGTCGGTCAAAAGGCCAAGTCTTTGCATTTCTTCTGTTGCCTGCTTCGTCTGCGGTGAGAGGTTCATGAGCATCGTCTTTAAAGACGTACCTGCATCAGACCCTTTCAGGCCGTTATTGGCGAAGACTGCCAGGGCCGTGTTGGTATCATCGAAGCTCATACCGACCCCGGCCGCAACAGCCGAGACAGCAGAGAGAGAGTACTTCAACTCTTGGACGCCCGTTGCACTGGCATTGGCCGCGCCGACCAAGACGTCTGCTGCATGAGTGGCATCATCCATATGAAAGGCGTTCATGGCCGTGCTCATGATTTCCGCCGCTTCCGGAAGGGATAACTGGCCGGCTGCAGCTAAATCGAGAGCTGCCTGCGAAGCATCGCCGAGAACGTCCTTGACACTAACGCCGGCTTTCAAGAGCTCTGTCATCCCCTGAGCCGCTTCCGTCGAGCTAAACTGCGTATCTGCGCCGAGTTCCAGTGCCTTTTCCTTGACGGCGTCCATGGCTTCCGCATCCAACCCAGTGACTGCCTTGATTTGCGACAACTGAGCCGTGAAGTCAAAATAATTCTTTACAGCATCGAAGACGCCGTAGCCAAGCCCAGCAAAACCGGCAGCCTGTACAGGAAGACCGGCCATAGCACCGGCAGCCATTCCGGACAGTTTGTCCTTCATGCCACCAATATCGCCGTTTTGTTTGACGTTGATAGCCACGGTATAGGCCTTCCCTTTGAGTCCGTTCAGCTCCGTCTTGACCCTCTGGAGCTTCGCCGTGGCGTCATCCTTGGCGCGGATAGTCGCTTCGTAGATGCCGCGGATTCCCTGGAAGGCCCGTTTGGCACGGTCTGCCTGGCCAGCTGCTTTGACAGCCGCCGTGCCGGCCTTCCCCATCCCGGCGGCGGCCGCATCCGAAGCGCTCCCTGTGCTTTTCAGGGTTTCCGTCAAGCCCTTGAAGCCGGACCTTGCTTTATTGACCTGCGCCGTAAACTGGTCCTTGAGTTCCAGCGTAGCGCTCAAAACATAGTTGCTCACAGCCTAACGGCCCCCTTTCTTCAATGGCAGCGTCGCCAAATCCAATTCACGCTGCTGCTCCAGGCAGACAGCCTCATAGCAGAAAATCTTTTCCAACCGGTTCAAGCCGAAGAAATAGTCCAGTCGATGCCCACGGAGGACCAGGGCGGCCGCCGTGGCCGCTTCCCAGTCCTCTTGGATTAGTTTTTTACGTCTTCATGGACCTTCGATTCGATGTCTTTCCCATAGCCGGACAGCTGGGAAATCTTGCGGGCAATGGCCGGAATCTCGCCGGCATCGAACAATTTGTCGATGATGTCCGTCGGTTCGACGCAGCCATAGGCCTGTTGCAGGGTGGCGTCCCTCAAGTTCGGTTCGACGACAGTCTGCAAGATGCAGTATTCGTCGGAGCCGTCGGTGATGGCCATGATTTCGGCCATGAGGCCTTTCGTGATTTTCTTGACCGTCAGCTTGCCGACGCTGGTGTCGAGGTCAAAGGTTTCCTGCTTCTTCTGTTCGATTTTGTCTTTCTGGTTAATCAATTCCTGAATGCTAACTGCCATAGTATGTTCTCCTCCTATTCAACGGTTTCCGTAAATGCAGCGTCTTCCGGCGTGAAGCCGAAGGGGTATTCTTTTTCGATGACTTTCCCTTTTTCAAAATTCATGAGCGACAACTGGTTGAACCAAACGTTATCAAGCGTGATGCGCTCTTTCTGGGCGTCAATCATATCCGGATCTTCGACCAGGCCGACCAGCGTCGTGCGCGGGTCATGGCCGCTCTTCCAGTCTTCCAGGTACTTATTAAGATTCCGGTTGATGACGCTCTTGATTTTGAGCGTCCCTGTACCTTTGAGGGATACGATCTTACTGTCTACACTGTTCCCGATAAGCACATCTTCACGGTTCGGCTCGACGTCGACTTCGAACGATTCAATTTCAAAGATGAGTTCGCCTTCCCACCATAATTTCCCGTGGGAGCCGTTCCAGCGCCGGTTGCCGCGATATTTTACGTCATATTCGCTTCTTGCCATTTGTCAGGCCTCCTTACAGCGTGAAATCAATCTTCAAGTTTTCCATAGCATCCACAAAGCGGATGTCACCGACCAGGGCCAGCGTATCGCCGGTATTGTACTGGCGGATTTCCATGACCGACATGGTCGTCGGGTCATCACCATGGAGTTTTGCGTAATTGCTCTGCCAGGTCGTGTTGATGTCGACCGTGTTAGGCGCATCGGCATCCAGCACATTGCCCTTGATTTCCGAGAAATAGACCAGGATGGCCGAAATGAAGAGCATTTTGTGGTTGTAGTCGTTGATGACCTTGCCCACGTAATACTTCTTGAAGGTATCGCGGATGTCGTCGGTGACCATATCGATTCCTTCGATGATCTTGATTTTCCGGAACTCTTCGCCTTTATCCGTGGTGAAGGTCGTCAGGCTGTTGCAGGCGCGGGCAATCTTGACGCCGTCGCCATCCTGCTCGTCAATGAGTAGAAGTTCGCCCTGGTCAATCAGCGTGTCGATGTCTTCATAGACTTCGACGCTTTCGACTTCGGTCAACTTGAAGTACGTGGCACTGCGGTCCAGAGCCAGGCCAGCCAAAATGCCGGCGATACGAGCCGTATACTGCAAGGCCGTGTACGTCGTATAGGCCGGATTGCCGGAGCTGTCTGTATCGGTCTGCACTTTAATGTCATTTGTGCAGAAATTGACAATCCCTTCATGGTCTGCGTCCTGGCCGGACAATACGGCCTTGAAGGTTTTATGCTTGTTGTTGCGCTGTGCCTTAATCCAAGACGCCAGGTCCTGCTGTTCCTGCACCGAAGCAGTCGGTGCGCAGAGCCAGTTCCATTTGATGTTGGTCAGCATCTTGAGAACATTGGCCTGGGTCTTCGTAGCGCCGTCGACATTGGTATTCGGCAACGTGTAGACCAGGATGCGGAGCGGCGTGCCGAGCAGGCATTTCTTGATAAGGTCCACGTTTTCATCTGTAAGGCCTGTATCCGGGATGTCGGAAACGTCGCGGATAGTGTAATTATGGATTTCGTCTTTGACTTCGTTGTGCAGAATCATCGCCACGATACCGCGGGCACTGCGCTTGATAGCCGTCGTCCCCTTGGTACGGAAATTGATGATAATCTGCGGCATGCCGAACAATTCCTGTTCATTTGCCATATGCTATTCCCCTTCCGTTTGATTGAGCGTGTTGATTTCCAGTTCCAGGTGCTGGGCCAGTTCATACTGGATGCGGCCGGCATCCTCAAAGTTGTCACGGAAATCAAGATTGAAAATATAGTGCAGGATGTCATCGACAATGGTCATCTCTGCGTCGAGAATCGTAATATGCCGGTCCTTGACGGCCAGGACAGGGCGGAAAACCTTGTCCAGGGCATCGGCTACCTCGAAGACGGCCGTGCGGCTCACGCGTCCCATAGCGTCTTTGGGGTGGATATAGGTAATGTCCACCTGAATCAGCCGGTCGCTGAACAGGTCGTCCACGGTCGTGGCCGTCGGCATGAACTCGACATAAAAATAAGGTGCATCCGATTTCTCGACATTATCGAAGTGCACCTTATAGCCTTTGAAGTTTTGATTGAGTACGGCCACGATGGCCGCTTTTATCTCGCGAAGCGTCATCATTCGTCTAACACCGCCTTGAAAATGGCCTCCGAGTCTGCCTCGAAGGTCTGTCCGGCCTCCATCATCCCTTTATGCAGCATCTTCTTGCCAGGGACGAAGTCTTTCTTCAGCCGCTTCCCGATGGCCGGCACATACCGCCCCGGCGTCTGGCGATGGCCATACTCGACGTGGGCGGCATATTTGACGTTGTTGTAAATCGTTGTCTTCCCCTGTATGGCCCGGGAGTGTTTCCAGCCGTTCTTGAGACGGCCTGTCTGTGTCGGCGTGTTATCCTTGATTTTCCCAATGATAACCTCCGCTTCCTGGGCGACAAATTGGTTCATCTTTTTGGCTCCCTGTTCTTCGATTTTGGCTAATCGCTCATCGAAGGCGTCGAAGCCACCAAATTGCATCACCATTACGCCTCATCCTCTCTACGGACGCTGATTTCCTGATGGTCTGGATACTTAAAAGCCTTCGCGGCATTGAGCGTAAAGGTTTGGCCGACATGCACGATGACTAGGACATCGTTCGGCAAAATGTCGTATTCCGGATCCAGGCAGATGCGCAGTTCCGTCTTTGTGACGAACTCCCGCGGATTCTGGCCGCTCTGCATCTCCTTGCCATATTGTGTCAGATGGCACGGGAGTTCCTGGTAGACGGCCTGCGTCGTATAATCATCGGCTCCGTCGTCGTCTTTCACAGCCTGCTGCCGGTACACGGTGACGCGGTCGGCATACATGTATTTGTTGAGCAGGCGCTTGCATCGTTTCCAGCTGATAGGACCACCCCCTAGAGACTCTTCGGGCGCCGATACAGGTTCAATTTAGGTTTGAGACGGTCGAAATCTTCTTCCTTGGGGTCCCCCGTCGAGGATACTTCCGACACGGCGAATTGATACGTCGTGTCGTTCTGGGTCAGGCTCTTCAAGGGAGCCCGGCCGCCGTCTTCGGTATCCTCCAGCCAGCGCGTCACCATATCCTCGGCCGTAAAGACCAGGGCCTTGGGGAAATCTTCCCGGTTGCAGTAGTCCAAGACGTCATAGACGAATTTCTGGGCTAAGCGCTCAGCTTGGTACGTGTCAGTCGTGTTCTGGGTGACGGCATCAACGATTTTCTCGACCGCCTCATCGGGTGTGAGATAATTCATGGCTTATCCCTCCTCCCTCATCAGAGACTATTTGCCCGTGCTGCTGGTCGTGGTGGCTTTCGGGGTCAGGACGGCAAAGGCCGTTTCCTTGACCGGCAGGAAACCGAGGCGCATGGTGGCTTTGATGGCAACCATGTCGTTTTCTGCCAAGGACAACGGCTTGCCATCTGCCATGGTAACCGTCGTCAGTGTGGCTTCGCTGAGTGTGGTGTACTGAATCTGGTCGCGTAAGCCGATGAGCGAGTATTTCCAGTTGCCGGCGATGGCGCGGGCCTTCGTGGCATCCCAGGCACCGTTGCGGCAGAACTCAATCGGCTGAGCGTACAGAGTGGACTGGTCCACATCCTGCACATAGAGCTGGTTGCCGTTGGCATCACGCAGTTTGCGCAGGGAGTTTTTCAGATCATAACCGGCAACGAAACCATCAACGTCCAAGCCCTGGGCTTCAACTGAGGCCATCGTGTCGGAAATGTCGAGGTCTAACGACTTATTCGTGCCTTCAGCAACGGTCTGTTTGCCGGCAGTCGCTACCCCTAAGATATTTTTTGCAAACGGGCTGTTCGTGCCGAACAAGCAGGCTGCGTCGATGGCCTTATAAAAGGCTTCGGCTACATAGGGCTTGATGGCCGAGAAGACGTTGATGGTCGTATCTTCCATTTTTTCACGGCTGACCGGAATGATGACGCCGATTTTCTTGGCGACCAATTCCGGGAAAATCCATTTGGCAACGGATGTCTGAATGCGTTCCGTTTCACCGACCCAGTATGCGCCAGGGCCGGAGACCATGACCGGGAATTTCTTCGTTTCCGATTCCATCGGCTGGACCGTGGACAGTCGCATGACGCTGGAACCGCGAACGACATCCGCAATGATGTCGGATGCAATCGGGGTCGGCACGAAGCCGCTCAAATTGTCTTTCAAAAATAATTCGTCTGCCATATTGTATTCCTCCTCTTATCGTTTGGCCTGATTCTTGTAAATGGCTTCAAAGAAGCTGTTCTTGGCACTACCACCGCCATTGCCGCCAACACCGGTGCCGCCGGCTTTCGGGGCCTTGCCTTTCAGCTTTTCATTGACGGCCGCTTCAACGGCCTTCTTGAATTGTTTATCAAACGTCTTGATGCGGTCCATCGTCGATTCGTTGTCGTCGGCGATGAGGTAGTCCATGAATTCAACAGGAATCTTGCGGTCGGACAGTACCTTCACTATTTCGAGCTTCAGCTCTTTCCGATTCAGTTCTTTTTCCTTGGCTTCCAATTCCTTCTTGATGGCTTCCTGCTCCTCCTTGGCCCGCTCAGCATCGGACAGTTTAGACAGGCGTTCCGCTTCTTTTTTGGCCTTATCTGCCTTCTGCTGGTATTCCTTTTCCCATCGCGTCTTAGCTTTCGCTAAAGCCTCATCAATCCATTTCTGGACATCCGCTTCCTGCTCTGCTTTGGTCTTGGTTTCCGGGGTTTCCGGGGCTTCCGGGGCGTCTTTTCCGCCTTTATCGCCTTCGGTGCCGCCTGTTGTATCGTCTGCACCGCCTTCAGTGCCGCCGTCGGCGAACCGCTGAAGGTCGAACTTGAATTCGTCTGCCATGATTATCCCTCCTAAAATTGGCATAGAAAAAGCGCCTGATCACTCAGACGCTGAAACACTATATGCTTATTCACGGCGGCCCCTTCTTCCGAGGTGCCCGCTTATACAGTTCTGTATGCATGTTAGCCCTCCTTGTAACCTGGACACGAAAAAAGCGCCTCCCGTTTCCGTTTAGCGCTTGTTAGCTATATTCTTATACACCTGGCGTTATATCTTTTACGCCTTTAAGCAATCGGTAAGCCTTATGCATCAGGTCATTGTCTTCAAGGTACTCTAATCCCTTCAACGTGATAGTTGGGTTAATGTATTTCAAATCAAACCGGTTACCCCCTAAGTGAATGGGTTCAATGCCATCAATATACCCGGCCTGATACAGCATAAGCATGATGGAAATGAACCGTTTTTCTGTCACCTGAAAATGATCCGCTGACAATCGTGACCAGTCAGGGTCCTCATAGTCCAGATACTTATCTAAAAGGGAAAGAATCTGTTGAACCTCTCCCACTGATAGAAGTGGGAGATTCTTGAGAAGGTTGCTGTTTAAGTTTCCTCCTACAATCAGGATAGCCTTATTCTCAAAGGGCTGTCCAAAAGCCCCTTACACAGTCCCTCGAAATCGAAGTTCTGCTTACTTTGGTAGATACATTTTGCACTTCTTTTCTACCCGTCGCGATTCGCCTATGGCGTCGTGCTGCGGCAAGGGGGAGTGCTCCTCCGAAAACGGCTCAAAGGCCGTTGATTGAAAAATACTTTTTTGTTCACGCAGAAGTCTAACTGCTATTGATATTATACCACAGACTCGCCATTCATCTCCAACCTAAGAGGAAGGAGTCTTCTGGCAAAAATGCGATAAATAAGTTTGAAATTTGCCATGCTAAAACTCCCCCAACAAATGAACGTACTCCCAACTATATGGGCAGGGTACTTCTTGCAGAATCAGGTTAAAATTCCATCCCGTCAGGAAGTCCCATTTCTTTTCTTTCCTTCTTGTCTAATTCAATCATCTGCTGACTGATTTTTTCCTTTTCTTCCTGAGTTTTGGCTTCATCCCATAGCCTATTCAATTTTACCATTTCCGGGCTAGGTAATCTCATATTATCACTCTCCGTTCAGTAAGGACAACAACCTTTTCACAATAGCTTTTCCCGATAATCTTACAGAGAAACATTCTGCTATGATTTCTCCATAATTATGAGTCCCATAGCCTTTATCTGCATACTCAGATACGTTATCCAGCAAATAGGATTCATCATGTTTTATTTCTTTACCTATAATATCCAGAATTTTATTGTCTATTTCATCTTTAATTTTAGTATAACCTTTATTTTCTTTTTCGACAAGAGCCGCTATTCGTTGAACGAAATAGGAATGCCCTAATTCATGAAGATAGGGGGCAAGACTTGTGTTATTTGCGTATCCCACTCCGTTTTTTTTGCCATCTTCTAAGAATTCTAATACTTTAGCTTCTGTATCATACTCTGAATTGATAAACACTACATTTAGGTCTTCGCTATAAGCGCCAATAGCCTTAACATCAGGCCAGATTTGTGCAAAAGCTAACACTGCTACCTTTGGCATAATAAAATCATCAGGCAGATAACCCTTTGCCTTTCTTAATTGATTTTCTGCAAAAATAACGGCTCGATTTTTACTCGAAGCATTATGCTCTGCATATAATTCAAACTGACTGTTGCTAACAGCTTTTAAATTTATAGCGACTTGGTTTAATTTCAATACGGATGTCTTACCATACTCAGCTGTAAACTTACCCATGAAGGCGGTATCAGCCACCTTGAATTTACTTTCATGCCATTTCTGATACGTCATGTCGGCTGGTACATAATATGTCTTACCTTTATCATTCCTGGCAATACGTGTCCCTGTCTTCTTTTTTCCTGGCCCATATAGACTGCCAGCAATGGTAGAACGGCAGTTCGGATGAAGTGGCGGTGCCGTGCTGCCTGGCTGATACTCGTCAAGGGAATAAACATGGCCATCGTGGTTCCGGCAGGTTGCCGATGTCCGCCGGTCCAGCGTCGCCGAAAAGCGGTAATACTTCATTCCCGCTTCCTCGATGCTGTCGAAGGCGGCCCGGTTCTCTGTAAAGTTCAGCTCCGTCCGAACCAGGCGGCGGGCATTGCTCACCCCGACGTCCATCCGGCGTGATACCAGCCGCGACAAGGTTTCTATATCCGTCCCCCGGTGTGTGGCCTGGGTAACGATGTCTTTGATGGTCTTGCCGAGCTGTGCATTATCCGTCCAAATGCGCTGGCTGTAGTTCTTACCGCTCCAAGGCGTCTTTAGGATAGATAACACTTGTTTATCATCCACGGCCGTTACAGCGGTTATCAGGCCTATTTTCTGGCCTATGTCGTATAGACCATGATAGTAGAAATCCTGGTAGACCGTCGGGAAATACTTGTCGATGGCGTCCTCGGCCTTTTTCGTCAAGTCGGCCAGGTGGACCAGTGTTTCCGTATATAGCTTGTCCAGCCGGGTGATGCGGCTGCGCATGGCCAATACGTTCAGCTCCTGGAGGATGGCCTTGTCGCCGGTATCCTTATACTGCTTGAGGTAGTCCTCGATGTCCATACGCCAGACGCGATATTCGCTCCCCTGCAAGAGCTGCGACGCCTCGACGTAAGTCAAGCCGTTGTCATCAGCAAAGCGGGCATACAGGGCGTCTATATCCTTCTGGATATGGGCCAGCGCCTGGCGATAATAGGCGGCCAGTTCGGTTTCCAGCTCCTGGCGGCTTTTCCTATTCCACTGTTCCTCCAGCTCCGTCATCCGGCGGGCCCAGTACTCCTCGTTCGTCATTCGTTACCTCACTCCCATAGGCATCCTGCCGGTCCGCCTCTTCGCGCTTGAGCTCATCCATTTCGGCGGCCGGGTCTGCGATGAAGGGCAGCAGGGACAGCAGCCGTTTCTGCGACACAAGGCCATACAGCTCTTTAACAATATCGGCCTGTTCCTTGATGTCGGCCGGGATGTTGGCCGTGAAGGTAATCTCAATGTCCCGAAAATCAATATCGGCCGCGCTCTTGGTCCGCAGCATATCGGCAATCAGTTCAATGCGCCGCTGCAGTCCTTTCCGGAAGGCGACCTCTTTCCGGCTGCGAATCTGTTCCATGCCAATCAGCTTGTACTTGATGGCCACGCCCGACGCATTGCCAGAAAAGGCCTCATCGCTCATGTCTGGCACGCTCGAAAACTTGTGGATGTCCTTTTCCAGGCGGCTCTTCATGTTCTCGATATACGTGTCGTTCAGGTTTTTGATGAGCCATTTGGCGTCGCCCGTGTTGTCCAGGAGCAGCACTTTATTGCGCCGCATCTCCTGGACGTCTTCGCCTGTAGTCCCACCCATCCCGGCCAGGCACAGGTACGCGTCCGTGAAGTCTTCCATGTCGTCCATGGTACAGCTCTGGGCCAGATTGTAGGCATCAATCTGTGTGATGACGCCTTCGAAGTCGCCTTGATGGAGCTGGTTGTTCGCATATTCGACGATGGGCACGTCGCTGAAGAAATGCGGCTGCGGCGCGCTGATCAGACGGAGCGTCCCGGAATCATACGAGTAATTCGTCACTGTGCTGTCATCATAGACGTCGACGTACTCCTGATAGGTCGCACCGTCCAAGTCGTATACCCGGTAGTGCCGGATGCCCAGCATGACATTCTCTTCCAGCGAGGCGTCACAAACCAAGATGACCTCTTCGGACGGGATGCGGCGGAAGCGGATATTCGCGTCGGCATCCATATACAGCAGTTCATAGCCGTCGCCGGTAATGCTGGCCTCTTCGGCCAGTTCCATGTTGTGGGCGGCCTCGTCATTGTATTTAAAGACGTCCTGGAGCGCCTGGACTTCGTCCCCATTGCCGGTAAAGGAGGCATAGGCGACCGGTTTGCCGATGAAGAAGCCCGTGTCCATATCCGAAATATATTTGCAAAAATTGGCCACGACCTTGTTATTCGGTGCACCATGATTCCGCGCCTCTTTATGCAGGTTGTCGTGCTGTCCCGCATAGTAGCCCTTTAGCTTGAGGCAGTGATTATAATACCTGTCATGCCGCAAGCAAATCCGGGCCAGGTCCTGCACGGACAGCGCGGTCTTTGTCGTCTGAATCCTCATAAACCAAAATCTCCTTTCCGCAGTCCTGGGATGGCCGAACGGCGCATGACGTCATCCATAGCGTACCGCGTAGCATCCAGTGCGTGGTTGTCTTTATCTGGGTAGGCACTGATGAACTGCCCCTGCCGGTTCCGCTCGTACTCATACGTCACGAACTCCCGGTACGTGTTCGGGCAGCGTCTTTTATCGATGTAGATATGGGCCCGGTCCTGGAGCCACTTGATGCCGTGTTCGACGCTGTCGCGGCTCTTCTTGGCTCCGCCTACATGAAGGCCCATGTTCCGCATCTCCTGTATCGACTTCGGTTCGGCTGAATCAGCGATGATGCGGCCGGAGCCGGCCTTCTGCTGTATCAGTTCGGCGGCCCGGCTATTGGTCAGCTTCTGCTGATAGATTTCATCGAAGATGTATAGATCTTCTTTTTTTGCATCGTAGTGCATTGATACAAAGGCCAGCGGGTCAATGGAAAAGCCGAAGTCCAGACCGTAGTACAACCTGTCAAAATTTCCGACAAGTTCATCGCTCATGGCCATGTCTTCGACATTTTCAAAGACCGCGCCGCCCGTACCTGTGACTTCGCCGAGATACTCATGACGATAGGCCCGTTCGTTCTTGGCTTTGAGCTTTTCCGCTTCGGCCAGGAACTGAGGCCCCAGCCAGTCTTCCGGCACGGTCAAATAGGTCGAGTGGTGAACCAGCCGGTCTGGATCATCCACAAGAATTTCCTCATTGACCCAGTTATTCCGGCTCTTCGGCGGGTTATACGTCCCGAACACTTGATAGGACGGGCCGCCGCGCAGGAGAGACTGCAACACGTTACGAATCTCTTCCATGCCGCTGAACTGGTCCAATTCCTCGAACCACACAATGCCGACATAACCAAAGGGCAGTTTGACAGATTTGACCTTGGCCGGATCGTCCAGCCCAAAGAAAAGGATTTTCTGCCCCGTCTTCTTGTACGTGATTTCCGGCGGCGACAATTTGACGCGGAACTTGTCCAGGACGCCCAATTGCTCCAGGCCCCAGACAATCTGAGGCAAGACGCTGTTCTTGATGGTGTTGCCGACCTTACGGATGACGACGGCATGGACATTCGGGTCTTCCATCACCGATACGGGGATGCGGATACCGCCTACAAAAGATGACTTGGCACTGCCACGGCCACCGGCCAGCAGATAAAAGGTATGCAGGTGCTGTTCGACGTCAAAAAAGACCTCATCGAACGATGGGGCAATCAAATCGGCAATATTAACTTTTCGTTTCCGTTTTCGGTTCTCGTGCGAATTCAAAAGTAATATCCTCCTCATCGTTATCCGTGCGCAATTCGGCCACCTCGGCCTTGAGTTTTTCTTTCTTTAGTTCTTCCATGGCATCGAAGCCCAGGTACTTAGCCAGCATCTCCCAGGCCCACTTCTTGTCTTCCATTTTGATGCTGATGCCGTCTTTCCCCTGCTTGACCTCAGACACAACGGACGTGTCGACGGTTTTACTATCCGCCAATTTGACGTTAAAGCCGTTAAAGGTGACGTAGTCGCCCAGGTCTGCCCCGACGACCTTTAAGCAGTACTGCACCAGGTCGGAAACGCCGACGTCCAGATGATACTGCATGATTTGGCGCAGCCGTTTCACTTCCGCCTGGACCTTAACATTTCTTAACAATCTTGAGCCGCTCGCCATAGCCGTCTCTTTATCACATTTATACGCTTTCAGGTATGACTGGAGCGCATTGTGGGAAGTGGCGTAATACAAGCAAAAAAGCCGCCTCTTCTCAGTCAGTTCTTCATTGTCATTGACCGATTCCAGCAGCTTTTTTTTTAACTTTTTCTTTGGTTGCAAGGTTGCAACTTTTTCTGGTTGCGGTTGCAACTTTTCCCCTTTGGCCGCAACTTTCCAGTGCCGTGTGGCCCAGCTTTTTACCGTAGATAGTGACACATTGTATTTTTCAGCAATATCTTTATATTTCATGCCACTACAATAATCTTTATATGCCTTATCTCTGATTGCATTACTCACATACTTCACCACCGCCTGTTGTTTGTTTTGTAATTGACAGGTGCAGAAGGACTTGAACCTCCATCTGCAGTTTTGGAGACCACCATGTTTCCATTACACTATGCACCTATGAAAAAAGCACTCACAATTGTGAGTGCTAAATTCTACTTTTTATTTGGAAAAAAAGATAAATAAATATATGTAACACATCTAACCAACAAAAAACTAATATGCAATAAAAGTGCTACTTCGATGAGTAGTAGAAAAGATATAAAAACATAACAATTTACCACTCGAATAATAAATGCAACAAAAAAAGTAAACAAAAGCAATACTATCTGTACCAAAAGCTCATAACAAAATAGTGTTAAAATCCATTGGTATAAGGAAATAACTACGCCATTTATATTTCGTCCCCTAGTCGAATTAACTTTCAATTTTTTTATATTACTAGCCTCACTTGAAGCTAGTAGTGCTATACAAGCAATCGTAAACCCTATTAAAATAGCTAAAGTAGCAGGTAATAAATCTCTTAATTTTAGCAATCCTGATAATGTAGCTCCATTACTGATATATATACAAGTAACAACAATAGAGATTAAAAATGGTAAAATCATTTCATACCTGCGTTCACTAGGTTTTATTGTTGACCAATAGTATTCTATTAAAAGTAGCCAATCATGATATATCATTTATTCCAATTCCTTTATTATCGGAACCATTTTTGCTAAAATATCTTGCGTATTAACAGTTCCATTTTCGTTTAACAAGGATTCAACTTGTTCTTTTAATCTCAAAACTTCCGTATCAAATACAATAGAATTTTTATTATTATTTTTCCCCTTTAACTGCACTCTGGTATATTTAGGACTTTCTTTATCAATAACTTTATTAGCCAATCTTTTTACCGTTTCTGGTCCTATGTCAAGTTTGAGTACAAATTAAATTGAGGTTTCTATCAATCAGTTATCCAGCAATCAAAGCTGCCTTTTTCTTGTAGTTTGCATATAATTTTTCATAGTCAT
>NZ_JBKKJR010000010.1:0-80695 GCF_046614755.1 Megasphaera indica | reverse complement strand
TCCCATGCCGAACACAGCAGTTAAGCCCGCAAACGCCGAAAGTACTTGGGGGGAGGCCCCCTGGGAGGATAGGAAGCCGCTGATTAAGGAAAAAAAGCACTAGCTTAGGCTGGTGCTTTTTTTGTTGTTAGCCGTCAGCAGTTAGCAGCTAGCAAGGGCGCCCACGTGGGGCGCCCGTTCGGAATAATGGGGGGGACCCATCATGCATGACAAGCGATGTGGGACGAGGCGGCTTCCTATCCGACCAGGGTTTCCTGGGATAAGCAGGGAACCGGTTTTGAAGGAGCTCTGCGACGCGCAAAACCGTGTGAGTCGCTTATGCCGAATCTCGTGACCTGATGGAGTGAAAGTATGCGGTCAGACAGAGATACCCTGGATTCGGCAGGAGAGGTGGGACAACCGCTAGTGCTTTTTTTGTTGTTCGTTGTTCGTGATTCGTTTTTGCGGCCTTATGGCCGCATCGTAGGGGCCGATCTTTAACCTCTCAGACCGCCTTTGGCGGTCAGCTCCCCCTATAAAGGGAGCCTTGGGCGGCCCGTCGCGAATAAATGGTGATATACATAACAGGTCCATGAGGCATGGTTTTACGAACTGCGACCGGCGGCCTGCGAACATACTCAATTATAATAACAGCGATTCTCATAAAGCATTATGCGAAAGGAGACTAATATTGTATAATATAGCTGTAAAGATACTGAAATTATGGTATTCGCTATATATTACTTTCGACAGAGGAGGTTTTACTATGAAAGATATCCGTATTGAACAAGTCGTTGGCCGGGAAATCCTTGATTCGCGGGGCAATCCTACGGTACAGGCCGATGTGTTGTTATCCGATGGGACTTTGGGCCGCAGCGCGGCTCCCAGCGGCGCTTCGACGGGGCAGTTTGAAGCCCTGGAATTGCGCGATGGCGACGCTCAGCGCTTTGGCGGCAAAGGCGTTACCCAGGCCGTCAATCACGTCAATACAATTTTACAGGATGTCTTGAGAGGGCAGAATCCTTTTGATACTTACGGTATCGACAACCTGATGATTCGTGCCGATGGGACGGAAGATAAATCGCGGCTCGGTGCCAATGCCATCTTAGCCGTATCGCTGGCCTGCGCCCGTGCGGCAGCTGCGTCCCTGGGGATTCCCCTCTATCGTTTCCTCGGCGGCGTCAATGGTAATTATCTGCCCGTCCCGATGATGAATATCCTCAACGGCGGGGCTCATGCTGCCAATACCGTCGATGTCCAGGAATTCATGATCATGCCGGCAGGCGCTCCTTCCTTCCGGGAAGGCCTGCGCTGGTGCTCCGAAGTCTATCATGCCCTGGCCGGTCTCTTGAAAGCCAAGGGTCTGGCTACTTCCGTCGGTGACGAAGGCGGCTTTGCTCCTGATTTGGCCAGCGACGAAGAAGCTATCCAATATATCCTTCAGGCCATTGAAAAAGCCGGCTATGAACCGGGCAAGGATTTCGTCCTGGCCCTCGATGCCGCTGCCAGCGAATGGAAGGGGCCAAAACCGGGCGTTTACGTCCTGCCCAAGAGTGGCCAGTCCTTGACGACGGACGAACTCATCGCCCACTGGCAGAAATTATCCCAGGCTTATCCCATTTATTCCATCGAAGACGGCTTGGACGAAGAAGATTGGGATGGCTGGACGGCCTTGACGAAAGCCTTGGGCCAGCGCGTACAGCTCGTGGGCGACGATTTATTCGTAACCAACACGAAGCGTTTGGCCAAAGGGATTGCCCAAGGCTGCGGCAATGCCATCCTCATCAAGCTCAATCAGATTGGCTCCGTATCGGAAACGCTGGAAGCCATCAAGATGGCGCACTGTGCCGGCTATCGGGCCATCGTTTCTCACCGTTCCGGTGAAACAGAAGATACATCCATTGCCGACCTGGCCGTCGCCTTGAATACGGCTCAGATCAAGAGCGGTGCGCCGAACCGCAGCGAACGCGTAGCGAAATACAACCGTCTCTTGCAGATTGAAGACGAATTGCGCGGCCAGGGCATCTATCCCGGCTTCCAGGCTTTCGGGATTCAGCGCTGAACGTAGTGATCCTGTCCCCACGTACAAACTTCATGTAGAATAGGCATCAAAGATTTCCCCAGTTCCGTCAGTCCATATTCGACTTTTGGCGGTACCTGGGGATATTCTTTTCTATAGAGAATGCCGTCGGCTTCCATTTCTTTCAAAAGGATGTGATATCGATTATGAAATTTTCCAGTTAGGGCCCCGGCCGATCCGCGACTGCATCGGCCCGCCGCGGCGGTACCACGGCTGCTGTCGATGTCATTCAGAAATATTTCGGCATTGCCAGCATGCCCATCGTTACCTCGACATATTGGAACATGGTCCATGGCATGACGCCGGACGAAGTACGCAAAGATTTGGAAGGGATGCAGACCATGCGCAACATTGGCCGCAACATGGCCTGGATGCTGAAGGGCTTTGCCAAACAGGAAAAAGAAACATCCTTTGCTGATCACGTAGAAACGACATATCGCACGGACTTCCACCATTAAAATATAGATGAGACGCAGTTCGCAGGCTGCGGTTCGCTCGGATTCAGATGCGGCTGCGCCGCGACAGATTCAAACTGACAACGACGCTTCGGGAAACCCTCAGCGCGTAGCGGGCCGCCCGCTGGGCTTGCTCCTACGGATGCGGTTGTGCGGCGACAATATCAAACTGATAACATCGCTTCGAGTACCCCTCAGCTCGTAAAAAAATGCCCCGACCGGGGCCTGCGTAGGGGCCAATCTTTAACCTCTCAGACCGCATTTGGCGGTCAGCTCCCCTATAAAGGGAGCCTTGGGCGGCCCGCTGTGATATTTGACCACAGCCTATTCAGAATGATGGTGAGCTTTTACGAGCCACGAACCACGAGCCACGAGCTACGGCTTTTTTCATGGTGATATACGTAACGGGTCAATGAGGCATGGTTTTGCGAACCACTAACTGCTAGACACTAACAACTTAAAAGGGCTTGTCGCATGTGCGACAAGCCCTTTTTTATTATTCTCTTACAATGCTGTGTTTACGGCTGTAGGCGTAGTAGACGATGAGGCCTAAGAGAATCCAGCCTGCGAACAGGATATGGGTCAGTGTCGACAGTTCATAGATGAGGTAGAAGCAGACGATGATGCCGACGGGAGCGATGAGGTAGAGCAGGGGGCAATGGAATTTCCGCGGGATTTCAGGGTGTTTGCGGCGCATGACGACGATGCCGATGAAGTTGACCAGGAAGACGGCCAAGGTCCCTGTATTGGACAATTCGACGATGTGCATGAGCGGGACGAAGCCGGAAATGACGGCGATGAGGATGGAGCCCCAAATGGTGATCAAATACGGTGTGTGGAAGGTCGGATGGATCTTGCAGAGCTTCTGCGGCAGCATGCCGTCGCGGGATACGGCAAAGAAGACGCGGGACTGACCGAAGAGATAGACGATGAGCGTCGTGATGATACCGGCCAGGACGCCGACGGCGATGAGGTTAGCCATGCCGGGCCAGCCGAGGAGACGCAGGGCATAGGCAACCGGTTCCGGTGTGTCGAGCTGGGTGTAATTGATGGCAGCTGTCAGCGACAGGGATACGGCAATGTACAAGGTCATACAGATGACGATGGAGGCGATGATGCCGATTGGCAGGTCACGTGACGGGCGCTTACATTCTTCGGCTGACGTTGCGACGGCGTCGAAGCCCATGTACGAGAAGAAGACGATAGCCGCCCCGCTGAAGACGCCGCGGACGCCGAAGGGCGTGAAGGGCGATAAATTAGCTACCTGGGCGTGAGGCGCTGCGATGACGACGAAGGCGATGATAGCCGCTAAAGCGACGAGGATAAGGGCAAAATTGAGTTTCGCACTCTGTTTGGTACCGCGGATGAGGACTAAGCACAATAAAAGGATAATAATGATAGACGGCAGATTGACCAGGCCGCCTTCAGCCGGCGTTTTGAGGAGATAATCCGGGATTACCAGCCCTAAAGAGGCCGTCATCCCCGACAGGTAGCCTGAGAAACCGACAGCGACGGCACTGGCTGTGACCGTATAGGCCAGGAGCAGGGACCAGCCGCAGAGGAAGGCCATGCCTTCGCCGAGGGAGGCAAAGGTGTAGGAATAGACACTGCCCGAAGCCGGGATGAAGGAGGAAAATTCACTGTACGTCAGGCCGACGAGGATACAGAGGATACCGGCAATGACAAAGGATAAGGCTACGCCCGGGCCGGCATAGCGGGCGGCGGCAATCCCGGTCAGGACGAAGACACCGGCCCCGATGATACCACCGACGCCGAGGAATGTCAGGTCAAAGACGCTGAGGTTTTTGCTCAGCTTTGAGTTTTCTGCATCGCTCTGAAGCTGGGCAACGGATTTCGTATGGAAAAACGACATAAAACACACTCCCCTTTTTTAATAAAAACAATAAAAAAGTTAAATTGTATAAACTTTTTGTTAAATACAGTGTACTATGATACAGCGAGTATTGTCAATATGTTTTATAAATATAGATTTGTGTATACAGTATCCTTTATCACCAATCTTGCAATATCGGCAAGATACGCTATAATATTGATGATGAGAATTCATAATAAAATGAAACAGAGGGGCGTGACTTATGGGATTTTTCAGCAATCTCTTCCATCACGATGATATTCAGGGGACGAAAAAATATATCTACATTACCGGCATGGTCTGCCAGAACTGCTCTAAGCACGTGACCGAAGCCCTTAAAGCCGTCGACGGCGTGGGCAAGGTCAAAGTTGACTTGATGCGCGGCCAGGCAGAAGTCGTCGTCGCTGATTCCGTGAGCGATGACACGTTGTTAAAAACCATTGTCAATGCTGGCTATGGCGTAACGGAAATTTCCTTGCGGCCAAAGAAAAATTAAAATATAAAATAGTCAGTTGATAAAAATAAAATATTATAGTATAATCGGCTTGTAAATTAAATTTATTCATGACAATGGAGTCTTACCCGCAAGTGGATAAGACTCTTTTTTATTCCCAGTATAGGAGTGGTGTTATCGTGTCTTTTCAGATGTTTGTCCCTACGAAAGCGTTATTTGGTGCCGGTCAGCTCAATCATTTGCATGAACAGGCCCTTCCCGGCAAGAAAGCCCTGCTGGTCATTTCCAACGGGAAATCGACTAAGGTCAATGGCTATTTGGATCGGACGGAAAAGGAACTGCATACAGCCGGCGTCGAAACGGTCCTCTTCGACCAGGTCGAAGCCAATCCCTTGAAATCGACTGTCATGCGCGGCGGCGCCATGGCCAGAGAAAATCAGTGTGACTTCATCGTCGCCTTAGGCGGTGGCAGTTGCATCGATGCGGCCAAGGGGATTGCCGTCGTCGCCACCAATGACGGCGATTTGTGGGACTACATCACCCAGGGCACGGGCAAGGGTAAACCCATTGCCATCAAGCCCCTGCCTATCGTCGCCATTACGACGACGGCCGGGACCGGCTCGGAAACCGATGCCGGCGGCGTCATCACCAATGAAGACACGAATGAAAAGACGCCCGTCAAAGGGCCGTCCTTGTTCCCGGTCCTGGCCATCATCGACCCGGAACTCATGGCGACGGTACCGCCGAAGTTCACGGCCTACCAGGGCTTCGATGCCTTGTTCCACAATATCGAAGGCTATCTGGCCAATAAGGCCAATCTCATGAGCGAAATGGTCGCTTTGGAAGCCATCTCCCAAATCAGCGCCTACTTGCCGACAGCCGTCCAGAATGGCATCGACATGAAGGCTCGGGAACGCGTGGCTTTCGGCAACTATCTCGGCGGCTTGGAAATGTGCCTCAGCTCCAACATGAGCGAACACTCGCTGGAACATGCCCTCAGCGCCTATCACCAGGCCCTGCCCCACGGCGCCGGCCTGATCATGATCAGCCTGGCTTATTTCTCGCACATGATCGACATCCACGTCTGTGACGACCGCTTCATCATCCTGGCCCGCCATATGGGGCGTCCGGATGCGGCCAAACCGGAAGACTTCCTCGACGCCCTGAAAGAATTGCAGGAAAAATGCGGCGTCGCCAACCTCAAGATGTCCGACTACGGCATCAGTCCCGATGAATTCCATAAAATGGCCCATAATGCCAAGACGGCCATGGCGGGATTATTCATGGCCGACCGCATGCCCATGAGTGAAGAAGACTGCGTTGCTATTTATCAGGCATCGTATCGCTAATTTGCTAAAGTGTTGTAAATACAACGACCTTTTGGCCGAAAACAGGGTATACTATAGGCACAGTAAGGAATGACTTACTGGACTAAGTTTTCCGGATATAAGGTCCGGACAAAGGAGTGACTCATTATGAAATATAAAGTAAACGATACGTGTATTGCCTGTGGTATGTGTGCTGGGACTTGCCCGGAAGTGTTCCGTATGAACGATGATACGGGTATGGCTGAAGCCTATGCTGAATCGACGGAAGCTAACAACGATGCTGCTCAGGAAGCCATGAACTCCTGTCCGGCTGGGGCCATCGAAGAAGCCTAAGGCTGCAAGAAGTCTAAATAAAACATAAAGTGGCGGAATAAATATTGACATCTGCCCATCTATGCACTATGATATAGGTAAATTCATAGTACGTACGGCAAAGGCGCTGTTGAAAGCAATTTCAACAGCGCCTTTTGTGTATGTAACGGCGTGGGGACGCCGGAGGGGTATGAATTTAATTGCAGCGGAAACGCTGTAATTATTACTTGAATACTGTATACAAAATATTTAATGCATCTATTGCAAGATGGGTATTGGGGAGGATATTATGAGAACAGAACATGACTTTTTAGGTGAAATGAATGTACCGGACAATGTTTATTATGGCGTACAGACCATGCGGGCTATGGAAAACTTCCATATTACAGGTGAACATCTGGATCCGGACTTCATCCAGGCCATGGCCATTGTCAAAAAAGCAGCTGCTCTCGCCAACATGGAAACGGGACGGCTCGACAAGAAAATCGGCAATGCCCTGGTACAGGCTGCCAGTGAAATCATCGACGGCCAGTGGCTGGACCAGTTCCCTGTTGATCCGATCCAGGGCGGTGCCGGTACTTCCGTAAACATGAATATGAACGAAGTACTGTGCAACCGGGCCTTAGAAATCATAGGCAAAGAAAAAGGCCGTTACGACATCATCTCGCCGAACAATCACGCCAACATGGCTCAGTCGACGAACGACGTCTTCCCGACGAGCATCAAAGTCTGCCTGAGCATGAAAGGCAAGAAGCTGACAGAAGCACTGAAGGAACTGGAAACGGAACTGGATGTCAAAGCCGATGAATTCAAAGACGTCATCAAGATGGGCCGTACCCACTTACAGGATGCCGTTCCCATTACGCTCGGCCAGGAAATGGGCGCCTATGCTTCGGCTGTCGCCCGCGGCCGCAAACGCATTTCCCGGTCCCTCGAAGGCGTCCACGTCATCAACATGGGCGGCACGGCCGTCGGCACGGGCCTCAACGCCGAACCGGCTTACATCAAAGCCGTCGCCACGAAACTTTCCATGCTGACCGGTGATATCTTCGTCACGGCCCGCAATCTCATCGATATGACCAATAACACGGATATCTTCGCCGAAGTATCGGGCAATATGAAAGCTACGGCGCTCATGCTCATCAAGATGGCCAACGACTTCCGCCTCATGGCTTCCGGTCCGCGCTGCGGCCTCAACGAATTGAAGCTGCCGGCCCGTCAGCCCGGTTCTTCCATCATGCCGGGCAAAGTCAATCCGGTCATGGCAGAAGTCCTCGACCAGACGTGCTACCAGATCATCGGCAACGACATGGCCATCAGCCTGGGCGTCGAAAACGGCCAGTTCGAATTGAACGTCATGGAACCGGTCATGGCCTTCAACCTCTTCCACTCCATGCAGTATTTGACCAACGCTATCCATGCCTTCGTCAAATACCTGCTCAAAGGCGTCAAGGCCAACAAAGAAGCCTGCCGGTCCTGGGTCGACCACAGCGTCGGCATCGTCACGGCCCTCTTGCCGCACATCGGCTATGAACGGTCGTCCATGCTGGCCAAGGAAGCCTATGCCACAGGCCGCCCGATCCGGGAAATCATCCTCGAACACGGCTATCTGACGAAAGAACAGATGGACATCATCCTGTCGCCGCAGGAAATGACCCAGCCGGGCATTGCAGGCAAACAGGTCCTGGAAGAAACTTATCTGGCACAACAGAAAATCTCTGGCTAAATTCCCAAGCCATTTATCGTGAAGCAGCCCTGTCTCCTCCTGACAGCAGGGCTGCTTCTTTTTTTGCCGGAAATCCATTATAATAGGTTTGATGTTTGATGTTTGATGTTTGATGTTTGGGGAGGTAGCTATGGATTGGCAGGATAATTTCCAAGAACATATACAGCTTTTGCAGCAGGCTCGGGAAGCGGATTTGACGAACCCCTTCGTCTGCCATGGCATCGTCCACATCTTCCAGGAAGCCTTTGATTTAGGCTTGATGGCCTTTCGCGAAGCCCTGAAGCGGGACGGCCAGGGCATGGCTGCCATGGGCTCCGCCAAGGAACTCATCGCCGCAGCCTATGAACAATACCTCTTCGTCGATGAAGACATATGGCTGGCCATGCTCCGCGACCGCCACGGCAGCCACGACGCCATAGAAGCACAGGTGGGGCGCATCTTGGGAACATACCAGGACGCCCTGGCGGCGTTGTACGATTCAGATGCGGATGCGCCGCGATAGACGCAGGCCACAAGTCACAAAAAAATGCACGGCCAGCGGCCTTGTGCGTAGGGGCCGTCCCGCGCCTTTCTGACCCGTCAGGTGCCGACCTACGGAAGGCGCAGGACGGTTGCCAGAACGGACAGCTGTGGCTGGGCGGCCCGCTATGGAATTATGGAAAATCTCTTGACAGGACGGTCGTCACATGTTAGAATAATCAAAGTTAGGCGTTCACCAACGCCTGGCTTTTTTAAGTTACAGAAAAATTTCCTTGACTTAGAGGGGACTGTTGTGATACATTATAAAGGCAGTCTTACGTAACACTAGGCTTGTGACTATTTTTAAGAGAGGTGTAAGGAATGCGTACAGCTATCACTTTGGCATGCACAGAATGCAAACAGCGTAACTACCGGACGAACAAAAACAAAAAGAACAATCCGGACCGTTTGGAACTGAAAAAATACTGCCCGTTCTGCAAAAAAGAAACATTACACAAAGAAACGAAATAATTGATTGAATAAGATTGTGCTAATCTTATTTGGATGTGAGAGGTTATATGGCACTTTCAGCTAAAAAAGCAGCACAAAAGAATAAGAACAAGAAAAAGAACCCGGGCAAATCATTTTTATCTGGCGTAAAGGTAGAAATGAAAAAAGTCATCTGGCCGACGAAGAAGGAATTGATCAACTACACGGTTATGGTCATTGTCGCTACCATCGTCGTAATGGTAATCATTGGCGTAGCTGATGGTGTATTTTCACAGCTGTTCAAGTTACTTCAGCTTGTTGTCGGATAGGAGGCTTGTGCTTAAATGGAAGCAGATATGAAATGGTATGTCATCCATACGTATTCCGGTTATGAAAATAAAGTAATGCAAACGCTGGAACAAAAAGTCAAATCCATGGGGTTAGAAAACGTCATTAACCGTATTCTCATTCCAATGGAAGATGAAATTGACATCAAAGACGGTAAGAAACGGACTGTCAAGCGAAAAGTATTCCCTGGCTACGTTCTCATCGAAATGGAAGTCAATGACCGTTCCTGGTATGTCGTCCGCAATACACCGGGTGTTACCGGTTTTGTCGGCTCGGCAACCAAGCCTATCCCGCTGGAACCGAAAGAAGTCGAAAAGATTCTGAAGACCCAGGGCATAGAAAGCGAACCGAAAACGCATATCTCTGTCGAAGTTGGCGAAGAAGTGCGCATTACCGAAGGTCCTTTTGAAAATTGCATGGCCGTCGTAACGGAAATCAATGAAGAAAAAGGGACTGTCAAAGGCCTCGTCAATATGTTTGGCCGAGAAACTCCAGTAGAAGTCGACTATTCTCAAATCGAGAAGGGTCTGGAATAAATACTTCTAAATGCGGCAACTCGCCGCGAGTGGGAGAATCGCAAGATTCGTTTGACCACATCTTGTAATGTAAGGAGGTGTAACTCACCATGGCAAAAAAAGTAGCAAGAATGGTAAAACTCCAGTGTGAAGCTGGTAAAGCAACTCCGGCGCCTCCGATTGGCCCTGCATTAGGCCAGGCTGGTGTCAACATCATGGCTTTCGTCAAGGAATTCAACGAACGCACAGCTAAACAGGCTGGCTTCATTATCCCTGTCGAAATCACAGTCTATGAAGACCGTTCCTTCACTTTCATTACGAAAACACCGCCGGCTGCCGTCCTCTTGAAGAAAGCAGCAGGTTTGGACAAAGCTTCGGGCGAACCGAACAAGAAAAAAGTAGCTAAATTGGGCCGCGACAAAGTCCGCGAAATCGCAACGACTAAGATGCCGGACCTCAACGCTAACGACGTTGAAGCTGCTATGAAAATGATTGAAGGCACCGCTCGCAGCATGGGTATCGAAATCGTCGACTAATTCGATGATGCTCTGCCCGTGGAAGGGGTAACCCGTTAAACCACATAAGGAGGAAGAAACATGGCAAAAGTAGGCAAGAAATATGCTGAAGCTGCAAAACTGTTCGACAAACAGAAACAGTATGATGTTGCAGAAGCAATCGACATCTTGAAAAAGATGGATACTGCCAAATTCGACGAAACCGTTGAATTGGCCGTAAACCTTAACGTAGATCCGAAATACGCCGACCAGCAGGTCCGCGGCGCCTTGGTACTGCCCCACGGCATTGGTAAATCCAAGACTGTCCTCGTATTTGCTCAGGGCGATAAAGAAAAAGAAGCTTTAGCTGCTGGCGCTGACTATGTCGGTGCTGATGATCTCGTAGAAAAGATCAAAGGTGGCTGGCTCGACTTCGACGTAGCAATCGCTACTCCGAACATGATGGGTAAAGTTGGTCGTCTCGGTAAAATCCTCGGTCCTAAAGGCCTCATGCCTAACCCGAAGGTTGGTACTGTCACGATGGACGTTACAAAAGCTGTTAGCGAAAGTAAAGCTGGTAAAGTTGAATACCGCACGGATAAAGCCGGCAACATTCATTCTTCTATCGGTAAAAAATCTTTCGACGCAGATAAATTGGTTGACAACCTGACTGCTTTGGTTGATACACTCATCAAAGTTAAACCGTCGGGTGCAAAAGGCCAGTACATCAAATCCATCACGGTTAGCTCCACGATGGGCCCTGGCATCCACATCAACCAGTACAGCATCAAAGGTGCTGCAAAGAAAGAAGAAAATTAATATCTCTCTTAGCTGTAGACTGAAGGTATGTATAATGGACGTATGTCCGCCATCTGAGGCTATGAAACTAGCAGATATCTGACTTTGACTAGTTCGGCCTCGTGGTTTCCATGAGGCCGTTTTTGATTGCTAAGACGATATAAATCCCAGTTCAAGGAGGTGTATCGAACTCATGTCCACATATGCAAATCATCCGGTTTCTCCGGCAAAAGCTGCTGTCGTTGAAGAAATGAAAGAAAAACTGCAGTCCGCTCAGGGTGCTGTTTTCGTTGGTTTCTCCGGCCTTACCGTAGCTGATGTCACGAAACTTCGCCGTAAGTTCCGCGAAGGCGGTGTTGAATACAAAGTCATCAAAAACACGTTGACCCGTATTGCCGCTGACGAACTCGGCTATAACGCATTAGATGCAATTCTCGAAGGCCCGACGGCTCTCGCTTATTCCACGGAAGACGCTGTAGCTCCGGCTAAGATCCTCAAAGAATTCATCAAAGAAACAAAGACTGAAGCGCTGACTGTAAAAGCAGGTCTCGCTGATGGTCAGGTCATTGATGTTGCAGCTGTTGACGCTCTGGCAAGCTTGCCGAGCCGCGAAGAACTCCTCGCAAAATTGGTTGGCAGCATGCAGGCTCCTATCTCTGGCCTTGTCAACGTACTCCAGGGCAATATCCGCAACATGGTTTATGTGCTTGACGCTGTACGCGCTAAAAAAGCAGAACAGGAAACTGCTTAATTTAGCTTACATAACTTAAAAATTAAACTCAAAATTGATACTATGGAGGTATTTCAAAATGACTAAAGAAGAAATCATGGAAGCCATTGAAAATATGACTGTTCTCGAACTTTCCGAACTCGTAAAAGCTATGGAAGACAAATTCGGCGTTTCCGCTGCTGCTCCGGTTGCAGTTGCTGCTGCTCCGGCTGCTGGCGGTGCTGCTGCTGAAGAAAAATCCGAATTCGACGTCATTCTCCAGTCCGCTGGCGACAAAAAAATCGGCGTTATCAAAGTTGTCCGTGAAGTTACGGGCCTCGGCTTGAAAGACGCTAAAGCTCTCGTTGACGGCGCTCCGAAAGCTGTTAAAGAAGGCGTTGCTAAAGCTGACGCTGAAGCTCTCAAAGCTAAACTCGAAGAAGCTGGCGCTACTGTCGAACTCAAATAATTTCCTTTGTGAAATTATCGGACCTGTGTACGATTACGTACACAGGTCCTTTTTTGTTCGGACTCCAAAACGGCTTTGCCGTAAATCACAGCGGGCCGCCTGCAAGCAATGTATTATTTTTATCGCCTATATGCGATTTCGTAGGGGACGTCCTGTTAAGGCGTCCCGTTGTGAATTCTGTACATAGCCAGAATTTATGACCTATTTTGATGATTCGAAGATCCTGGCTAAAAGCTTTCTGGAAAATAAAGGAAATCTGGCGACTATTGGCGAAATCTTTTAAGAGAAAATGCTTTCTTCACGGCTAGTGAGAAAATTTTCAGCATATAGAAGCATGAGTTGATTTAAAAAGAACAGCGAAAAAGGATATTGAAGGATACTATGAATGATAGAAACATGATTTCTTGCATAAGTTATTTTATTTTGGCGTTTTGGATTTTTAAAAATCTTATTTTGCGAAAGACATCGGGAAGGGGGAAAATACTAGTAGACAATGCACCGCCTAAAATATTTTTTTTAGTAAATTGTTTGTTTATTATTTCATTATTAGCCGTAATTTATATAACTGTTATAATTAAAATCTGGCTTTATCGAGCCATTGTATGGGATGTAACGATGACCTTATTGTTCTTGTGGCTATTTTTAGGATTATACGCTCGAGAACGATATTGTCGAAAGAAAAATAAAGACATATCGATTGTACGTAAGTTTTATAAACTACTTATCTTGGCAATGGCTATATGCGTAGCTATAAACATTAGTTTATTTTTTTAAAAATTTGGCTTGTTTTCTTAATCCAGTCCTCACGGATTTTATATTTAGAGTTGGTTAGCTGATTGTACCTCTCTGCTGCATGCTGCCCATTGTCAAATTTTCGAGGTATAATAAATTCATCGCGTAATTCCTTCGAGTCGATGTATTTGAGCAGATTCATTACACTTCAAAGCGAGGAATCCCAAATTTATGCATGGATGAATCAAGAAATGGTAAATTTGGTAAGTACATGGCAAGTTCGAATATGTCAGGTATAGAATTTTACAGGGGTCATTAGCGAAAAACGGCTAAACCATCATTTCCATCGCCTGCATGCGATTTCGTAGGGGACGTCCTGTTAAGGCATCCCGCTTGTGAATTCTGTACATAGCCGGATACATGACAGGTGGTTTGTGGCTAGTAGCTCGTAAAAGCCGGTCATTATACTTGGATGGGCTATGGTCAAATCCCACAGCGGGCCGCCCTCTGGGCGTCCCCTACGCACAAGGCCGTAGGACGTGTGTTTTTTGTTGTAGATGGCTAATAAACAAGGTAGGAAAGAAACAAGGTGAATCAAAATGGATTCGAGAGATAGAATCTTTTTAGTTAGCTTGATGATAGTGATTCCTTACATTGTCAAGGCGTATATTTTGCAGGTTCGATTAACAACTAAGGATAAGATAGTACTGAAATACACGCCTAAAAAAGCTTTTTTTCTAATTAATATCGCATTCGTCCTTTCTCTATTAAACATGTTTTATGTAATACTTATAAAACCTAGTACAGAATATCAAGCCAGGTCCTATTTTTGTATGATGAGCTTGTTATTTCTTTGGTATGCTATAGGTGTTTTGGGAAGGCGAAGGTATTTAAAAGCTACTGGACAAAAAATGAAAGAGATTTATTTCCATGTAGCTGTATTAATTAGTGGAGCTAGTTTTTTTGGAATTCTATATTTTATATGAACTATTTAGCTCCAATTCCTTCAAGGTGGAAAAGGAAGTGAATTAAATGAGCTTTAAAGACATTATATATTGTATCGGGATAGGCTTGCTTTTGTTTGAAATATTAAAATCATTTATTTTTCAAATAAGACCGGCGGATAAGGAAAAGATATTATTAAAATATGCACCTAAAAAGCCGTTTTTTATCGTTAGTGTTATATTTTCCGCAGCATTGCTTAATTTTATATTTGTGATCATTATGAAGCCGGCTGAAGTGTACTATTTTTTTTCAGCAATTTTTACACTTATTTTTTTCTTTATTTGGTATGGTCTAATGATTTATGGAAGAAGAAATTATTTGCGAGCTCAACATAAGCCCATGAAAGAAATTTATGTTAATTTAACAATATGGATTATAGCTGCACTTTATTTCGGAATACTAATCATTCTATACCTATCGTAAAGGTTATATAATGTTAAGAGTATCAGGATATATTGATATAATTTAACGTTAATGTTCTTAATGCAGGAGAATGAAAAAACAGGTCGGCAGTACCCTGGCATCGACAGGCGGGAATTTGCATATTGTGCTTGGAGAATGTATATGGAGAATTTTAAGAAAAAGTGCAAAAAAACAAAAAAACAAGTATTGAATTTTTTTATATTAATAATAATTCTTACGTTTAGCATGTGGATTGTAGGTGGAAATATTTATAATTATTTTGAAGAAAAAGAAATTAAAAACAATATTATTGATTTAGAACATGAGCTATATGCTATTGAGATTATTAAAAATTTTGATATCAGTAATATATCTTTGACGAATAGGAAAGCAATTATTGCTAAATCTGTTTGTGCAATATTAGAACCTAAAGATAGTACTATTTCTCCTGCTTTTGTTAAACAAAATTTTATGCAATATTTTGTTTCAAAAGGTTGGCATATAAATGAAAACCGGGAGAAACCACTTGAACATATTCAAGCGGAAAATCAAAAATATATTATTACATTAGAAAGAATCTCTACTACTAATAACAAATGGCGTATTATTATTGGAAATAATACTTTTTTTGAAAAGTACAATTTATAAATTAGGGAAAGGGCTTCTCTGCTCAGAACCATTGTGTCTCTACATCAAAGGAGTCATTATCACCAGAACAGCCGATGTCAACCGCAATCATCTGACGATATGTATTGGAACCGAAGCAGGTAGAAGGTGAAGTTATCCTACGTATACCCTGTAAATTGCATGGATGAATCAAGAAATGGCAAGTTTGGTAAGTACATGGCAAGTTCGGATATTTCAGGTATAGAATTTTGCAGGGGTCATTAGCGAAAAACGGCTAAACCATCGCAATAGCGGGGGTGCCATGAAAGATGACGGAAACTGTCGGCAGGTGGAGTAAGACATGGTAAGCTTGGTAAGTAGTGGTAAGTATATGGAAAGTTCGGATGGGTCAGGCGCCGGTATGAATCGGAAACGAGTGCAGACTTAGCTGGGCATATACTGAAGTACTATTTAGAAGGTAGATTGCCTTTGCCGGAATGGTCAAAACAGCATCAGGCTTTGATACTAAAATGATACTATTTTTTTCAAAAACTACGAAAAAAGGGGAGATTTAAAGAAAATAGGACATTAAAAATGGCTTAATAGAGCCATTCTCATTTTAACGAAATATGGATAGAGTAGAACTCAAATAATTTCCTTTGTGAAATTAGCGGGACCGCGCGTGAAGGTTTTTACCATCATGTGCGGTCCCTTTTACTTTATAGTTTGTAGTACGGAGTTTGTAGATTGTAGAAGCTGGTTTTAAATTTTTTACCAGTTGTTGCAAACTAAAAACTACAAACTTAAAACTCAAAAAAAGAGACTGTCTTAATGCGACAGCCTCTTTTTTGTTTGCTCCTAAATCAATTTATTCTGTTTTGCAAGTTCTTTAATCATAGACAACGATAGTTTGCTATACTTTGCCACTTTTTCCAAGGACATTCCATCTTTCAACAATTCGAGAGCTAATTCTAATTTTCCTTCTGTTCTGCCTTCTTTTTTACCTTCTTCCTTACCTTTTATCAGGCCATCTTCGTATAATCCTTCTCCTAAGTTGCACATGACTGCCAAATCCCCCTCTCCTTCTTGTGTCAAATCAATCCCAAAATCATTATGCAGAGTCGTAATCTTTTCACTGGCATTCTTTGACGATTTAAACATCAAATCAAGCAAGTTTATCAGCTGGTCCTTGACTTTGCTGTTTCCCAAATAGACAAAAATGATGCCCATGAGGTCATAATTTTGACAAGGTTCTTTATAGCGGTGCAGCAGATGCTGTTCTTTCAGCTGATAGCGGTTGATCGCACTTTTCCCCTGCAGGGCTTCCATGCAAATCCAAATGGTATAGACCTTCTTTATTTTATCGTAGTCGCTATTGATGAATTCGGTCCCTTTTTGCGAAGAAATCAATCGGCTGGCATAATAGACAGCTCTTTTTAATAGAGGATAGGTATCTCCCGTTTTCTTTTTTGGGTTCAATCGTTCTTGCGCTTCCACATTGATGATCAGCGTAATAAGCTCATTCGTTTCTGGCGCCTTCGCCCGGAACAAGATATCAAAGACGATGCTGCCTTCGGTTATGCTGTTATCTTCATTCTGTGCCCCTTTGATTGTCGGTGTATCCTGTCGCTCCAAGGCATGGCGGACCGCGTTCGTTTTATCCTTAGAAACCGGCACCGTACTGACTTCCGGCTGCCCTTCGATGTATATATTGGCAATATCGTCGAGGCTGGCCGATTCAAATTCAGGAACCGTCCGTTTCAAGATATAAGCCAGCACCTTTTTCTGCGACAAAACACCCTTAGCGGCTTTATCGTAGTCCAACGCTCCTGCCAGCTGATTCTGTACATCCTGTATTATCTCTTCATTCATCGGCCACACCTCCTTTTGACTTCATTGTATCAAATTTCAAATTCTTTATGCAACTGCAAGCCTTCATTTTATAGCAGCAGTTAAAATGGGACCCGGGCGAGAAAAGACGTGGCTCGTAAAAGCCTGGCAATACCAGGATATGTTGTGGAGAAATCTCACAGCGGGCTGCCCTCATCGGGACAGCCCCTACGTATACGGCTGCAGGCCGTGTTTTTTTGCGACTGGCCGTGAACAGTGTATTATTTTTATCGCCTATATGCGATAATGTAGGGGACGGCCTGGTAAGCCTTTTTGGCTCGTCATTAGGATTGAATGGAGTGTGGCCGTGTTTCTAAAAAAAAGGAGAGATTGACGTGGATTTAAAAGAAATATCGGAACGTTCGGCTGCTATCAGAGCTGCTTATCATGCATTGGAACGGGAGTATCATGGCTCCGAATGGTCCGTCGAGGAAGATGCCCTGGCTTTTTTGACCGATGCCGGCCTGGTAGGACGGCTGACTATGAGTCATGAAGGGCGCTGGCCATCTGATGAAGAAGGCAAACTCCCGTCTAAAATCGGGGAATGTGTATGGTGGCTGGCCGTTCTGACCGACCGGACTGGGCTGGATTTTGCCGATTGTGTGCAGCAGTTTCTGGCAGATACCGAACAGGCCTTGAAATGACAGGCAGAAAAGTGGGGTGAACGGTCTGGTTCCCAGCTGCTAAAGTGGGCAAAATCGCATTGACGAAGATGATAGGATATGTTAGAATAATGCCAATTTCATAAGAACACCGCTTCTGTCACCGGACAGGAGAAATGAGGTGTCTGGGAGTTGTCGTAGGTACGGCATGGGCTACATGCTATAAGACAATTCCTGGGCACCTCTGTTTTTTTTAGGAGGGAATATCATGATTCAAATACGTATGCAGCAGGGACTTTCACAGGATGCCCGGATTATCCGGTAGGAGGTATTTGTCGAAGAACAGGGGTTTCATCATGAATTTGATGAAACCGACCAGACGGCATGGCAGCTGGTGTTATATGAAAATGGACATGCCGCTGGCTGCTGCCGGCTCTTTACATCAGACAATCCGGATGTGTATATACTGGGCCGCCTGGCCGTACGGAAATCCTGCCGCGGCCGACAGTACGGGGAGCGCCTGGTACGGGAAGCGAAAGGATGGCTGCGCGGCTGTCATGTGAAACGGCTGGCTCTGTCGGCACAGGTCCGGGTGCGTCCGTTTTATGAAAAATTGGGATATACCGCATCGGGTGACGAATATCTGGATGAGTATTGTCCTCACATCCATATGGAAAAGGCGTTGACAGAATGAGCTTGACATACTGGATTCCTTTTTTCATCATCGTCATAGGCAATATAGGCTATCACCTGGTCGCCAAGGCAACACCATCGGCAGCCCCGCCTTTCCTAGCCCTCAGTGTTACCTATCTGGTCAGCTTCCTCTTGTGTGCCGCTGCTTACGTGGTGACAGGGCCTTCGCTGCGGCAGGATCTGCATACATTGAACTGGGCAACGCTGCCTGGGGACTGACGCTGGTGGCTGTCGAATTTGGCTATATCCTGCTATACCGGACTGGCTGGAAAATCAGTATGGCCTCGCTCCTGGCCAATGTCAGCGTGGCGCTCCTCCTGGCAGGTATAGGCGTCCTGTTTTATAAAGACGTTCTGCTGCCCCGGCAGATCATCGGCATCATCCTGTGCCTGGCCGGCGTTTTTTTCCTGCGTCCGTGAGTGGTTTTTAAAAACTACAAACTTAAAATTCAAAAAGCGGCTGTCTTAATGCGATAGCCTCTTTTTATCATGTGTTATAATAAGTTATATACAATGACTCTATTTTTTTATTGCAGAACGTTTTTGCAGAAAAGGGGGGACTTTATGGATGTGGCATCGATACAAGCGGAATTGCATCGCTATTATGATAAACTGATTGCCGGCATCTGTTTGATCGGCATGGATGAATCGGAACCAATTCTCTTCGTTAACCGCGGGCTGTTGGATATGTACCATTGCGGTGATGAAGGGGAGTTCTATCGCCTCACGGGGAAAGTCCGCAAGGGGATGATCGAAGTTGCTGATTACCGGCCCCTGGATAAAGCCGATGATGCAGGGCGTCCGAAGTTCATCACCTTCCGCTTTCGGACGGCTGATGGCAGTTACCATTGGACCGTCTTTTTAGTCCTCCTCCTCCGCGTCGACAACCGGCAGGATCTCCTGCTGTGCTGCCGCGAAGACGTCTGGGAAACGGCACGGGACCGCAAGAGCCTGCTGCCCATACTGGCCACCTCTTTTGGCATCCACGAGCTGGAACCGGTCCATCAGCCTTATTTCCGCCTCTTGCGGGAACTCTGCCAGGCTATGATCCACTATTCGGGCATCAAGTTCTTCTGGAAAGACAGGGCCCGCCGCTTTGCCGGTGTCAGCCAGTCTTTCCTCGACTACTATGGCCTGAAGGACGAAAAAGCCCTCATCGGCAAAACCGATGAGGACTTGGGCTGGATTGTCAACGACCGTGTATATAGAGACGCGGAAATGGCCGTCCTGGAAAAGGGCCAAGTCACGCGCGATGTCTTGTGTCAATGCCTGGTCCAGGGACGGCTGCACCAGATCGCCTCTACGAAATTCCCGATTTACCGGGGCAAGCATATCATCGGCCTGTTGGGCTATTTTGAGGATGTCGATGAAGATTGCCGACATCAGGAACGACTCCATCAGGCCAGCTTAGTCGATGCTGAAACGGGGCTGCTCAATTTCCGGGGCCTCTGGCTGCTCGGTGAAGATTACATGGATGCTTATCGGCGGTATGGGACGGATTATGTTTGTGTCCTCCTCGAAGTACCGGAATATGAACAAGTCTTCCGGGATTACGGCGACGAAGTAGCCGGGAAGTTATTGCAGGCCATTA
Source organism: Megasphaera indica (assembly GCF_046614755.1). Classification (NCBI taxonomy): domain Bacteria; kingdom Bacillati; phylum Bacillota; class Negativicutes; order Veillonellales; family Veillonellaceae; genus Megasphaera; species Megasphaera indica. The sequence continues at coordinate 60,687 of NZ_JBKKJR010000010.1, read as the reverse complement.
CGGACCAGCTTTTGACGCTCCACTCTTTGAAAGGCTCCCTGGCCCATCTGAGCGGCTGCCGCTTTTTCTATATCACCCATCAGAGCCTGGACCGGGACTTCCGCAATACCCTGCTGGGCCTGACCAATGCCATCCACAGCCTTACCGATATCGGCGGCTACAGCTGCACCCTCTATTTGCAATATGCTGTCGTCCAGGGCTCAGAAGGCCGGGATTTCGATGAAATCATGCAACTCCTGAGGGAGCGCCTGAAAGATGCCGAAGAACAGCGCTACGGCCAGGCCGTCTACATCGGCGACCGCCTGGTCTTCGACAAGGAAAAATTCGATAAGCTTGATGAAGAAGTGTCCATCATCGACCCCGATACGTATGAACTGGTCTATGTCAACGAGTATATGCAGAAGAGCTATGGCTTTTCCGACGCTTACAGCTGGGTTGGGGAAAAGTGTTATAAGCTCCTGTACGGCCTCGATAGGCCTTGCGATGACTGCATCAACGGTCAGCTGCGCCGCGATTGTTTCTGTACGGTGACGCGCCGCAACCGCAAGACTGGACAGAACTTGTTCATGCGGACGACGCTCATTCCCTGGCAAGGGAAGAATTACCGCTTTTCTATGGCAGCCGATATCAATCAGTATATCAACCGGGACTTAGCAGAAAATCGCGTCATTTTCCGCGAAGTCATGGCTAACGACGTCATCGCCATCGGTATGCGCGAAGCCGATCCCAGCGTGGGCTTGCAGAAGATGCTGGCCCATATCGGCCGCAGCCTGCAGGCCGAACGGGTCCTGATCTTTGAAGAACAGGGGAGTCGGGTCAGTGCGACTTATGAATGGCACCAGGAGGACTTGCAGCCCGTCGCTCATACGGTCCAGCATATTCCCATCAACTCCCTGCGCCCGCTCTATGCCAAATTCGACACGAAGCAGATGGCTATTATTGAAGATGTCCAGAGCTTTCTCCGCGACAATCCGGGATTTACGCCGTACATCTCTGGCGTCCGCCGCCTCGTGTCGGGTCATCTGACCCAGTCGGGACGTTCTCTGGGATTCACAGAGGTCATCAATCCGTCGGCGCTGGCCTTTAAATCGGCAGGTCTCCTGTTATCGACGCTGACCTTGTTCTTGGCCATCATGCTGCGCAACCGCGATATCTTCCGGTCCCTCGAACGCATCAGTACGACGGACCAGCTGACTGGCGTCGGCAACCGCCGGGGCTTTTCTGAATACCTCCGGACGCTGTCCGACGGGATGTCCCTGGCCTTCATCTTCGGCGACCTCAACGGCCTTAAGCAGATCAATGATACTCAGGGCCATGAAGCCGGCGACCAGCTCATCTGTCAGGCCGCTCGGATCATGAAAAGCCTGACAGATGATAGTGCCGTGTTCCGCATGGGCGGTGACGAATTCATGCTCATCGTCAGGAATGTCGATAAAACGCAGGCCCGGCGGATTATACGCGACCTGCGTGCCCGCTACCGTTCCAGCGGCATCAGCATGGCCTTAGGCTGTATCGTATGCCATGCACCTATCGTCAATATCGACGACGTATTATCCCAGGTTGACCAGAAGATGTATGCCGACAAGGAACGGATTTATGGCCGGCGTCAGTCCTGAGTCCCTTTCAGGCCCAGGGCCAGCAGGGGCCGTGCCAAGGCAGCGGCACAGAGGCTCTTGACGATATCCAGGGGGATGAAGGGGACGACGCCGCTCATGATGGCTGCTTCCCAGGGCATTCCCGTAATGCCTTTGAGCTGCAGGACGCCGCCGAGATAGATGACGGGGATACCGATGGCGACGGCCACCAGGGAGTAGCGCCGGAAGCTGTACTGTTTCCCTTTGAACCAGGACATGAGGAAGACAGCGGCGACATAGGCCCAGATATAGCCGCCTGTCGGGCCGAACATCTTGCCGGGACCTGCCGTGCCGCTTGTGAAGACGGGGACGCCGATGATGCCGATGCCGATGTAGGCCAGCATGGTGATGGCCGCGTCTTTTGGCGGCAGCAGGAAAGCGACCAGGTTGACGACGAGCGTCTGCAGGGCAATCGGCGACTGGGAAAAGGGCAGGGGAATGATCAAATAGGCAGAAATACAATTCATAGCAATCAATAAGGCGATGCGTGTCAGGCGCATCGTCTTTTCTCTTGAATCAGACATGATAAAAGCGCTCCTTTGCTTACGGACTTCTTCCGTATTATAGCAAAAAAGCGCTCATGAGGTCAACTTTATATAGATTTATACAGGTTAACAATAAAACTTAGAACAGCTTTTTCAGGCACGGTTCGACCTGAACGCCTTCGCGGGGATCGCTGCCGGACTGGTAGGTGTAGCCTATGGCGTAGTTCAGGAACTGCGTGGCCTTTTTGACGCTGTCGTGCAGGGACTGGCCCTGGAGCAGGGAACCTGTGAGGACGCTGGTGAAGAGGTCGCCTGTGCCGCAGGTGCTGAAGGGGATGCGGTCGACGGTACATTCGTCGAAAGACGTCGTCTGGGCGTCGTAGCTGACGACGGTAATCGTTTCGTTGCCCTTGGGGACACTGGTGATGATGATTTGACGCGGTCCCATGGCGGCCAGCTTCTGGCAGAGTTCGAGCATAGTCTTCATGGATGGCGCGCCCTGGGCATAGGGGATGTCGGCCAGCAGGGCAGCTTCGGTATAATTCGGTGTAATGATGGTCGCTTTGGCGATGAGCTTGCGCATTTCCATGACAATATCGGGCTTGAAGACCGGGTAGAGCTTGCCGTCATCGGCCATGGCTGGATCGACGACGACGAGGGTATCCTTCTTGGCGAAGCGGGCGATGGCGTCGAGGACGATGGCGATCTGGCCGGCGTCGGCGAGGAAGCCGCTGTAAATGGCGTCATACGAATAGCCCAGTTTCTGCCACTTATCCATGAATTCCGTCATGTGCGGCGTAAAATCAGAGAAGGTATAGTCGCCATACGTCAGGTTATTGCTGAAAATAGCCGTCGGGAAGGGGCAGACCTGGAAGCCCATGGCCGAAATGACCGGGATGGCGGCTGTCAGGGAGCAGCGGCCGAAAGAACACATATCGTGGATTGCGAGGACGCGTTTAGTTGCCATAGAAAAAACCTCCTAAAAGTAAACTGTACTATCATTTTATCCCATGATATGGGGCGTGTAAATAAGACAGATTGCGGCGATTCTGTCCTGCCTGCCGATTCTCGCAGGAACATAAATGCAGGGACATAAATATGGTATAATAAAATTTAACCTGATTCTGTAAGAAGTCTCCCGTCTCTTTAGACAGTGAGATGAATTGCAGGTTTTTCTGAGGGGCCGATGCCATCAGAAAAACAATGGCTTCACAAGTTGATTTACAGTATAATCAGTAGTAAGAGTGAAAGGATTTGGAAAGTCAAGGCAGGTGATGATAGTGAATAAGGCATACCGATACAGAATCTATCCGACAACGGAACAGAAAATGATATTTGCCAAGACCTTTGGCTGTGTCCGATTCATCTACAACAAGATGCTGAGTGACCGCATTGACTATTATAAGGAAACCGGCCAAAAACTGAATAACACGCCTGCGCAGTACAAGGAAGAATTCCCTTGGCTGAAAGAAGTAGATAGCTTAGCCCTTGCCAACGCTCAGATGAACCTGAACAAGGCTTATAATAACTTTTGGAAGGACAGCCAGCATTTCGGCAAGCCGCGCTTCAAGTCAAAGAAAAATTGTCGTGCTTCGTATTCTACGAACAACCAGAAGGGCTCTGTCCGAATCGAGGGCCATAAGGTGAAACTGCCGAAAGTCGGCTGGGTGAAACTATGCCAGCATCGTCCCTTGCCGGAGAACAGTATCATAAAGACCGTTACCATCAGCAAGACGCCATCAGGAAAGTACTATATCAGTATGCTAGTGGAGTATGAAAACCAAATACTCCCTGTCATACCGAAGACCTTCCTTGGCCTGGATTTTGCGATGCACGGTTTGTATGTGGCTTCCGATGAGGAGGATGCTAAGTATCCCAGTTTCCTGCGAAAGGCAGAGAAAAGATTGGCTAAGGCACAGCGAAAGCTATCCAACAAGCAAAAAGGAAGTCACAACAGAGAAAAACAAAGGCTGCGCGTAGCTATTCTCCATGAGAAAGTGGCTAATCAACGGCGGGATTTCCTGCATAAGAAGGCTCGCTATCTCGCAGACCGCTATGATGTCATTGGCATTGAGGATATTAGTGTCAAAGCGATGGCCAAGCGGAAAAAGGGTGGCAAGTTCAGCTTTGGCAAATCCGTAGCCGACAATGGCTGGAATATGTTCACGAACATGCTGGAGTATAAACTGGCTTGGCAAGGCAAACAGCTTATCAAGATAGACAAGTGGTATCCAAGCAGCCAGCTGTGCCATGTTTGCGGATATCAGAATCACGAAACCAGGGACTTATCTGTAAGGGAATGGGATTGCCCTAAATGTGGAAGTCACCATAATCGCGATAAAAACGCGGCCATAAATATTCGAGAAGAAGCCAGGCGGATATCTGCCTGACGTAATCCATAACATACCGTGGGGCGCACGGGAATCTACGCCTGTGGAGAGAGTGTAAGCCGCCGCAGCTCTTCGGAGTCCGTGGTGCTGTTCTCGTTGAAGCAGGAAGCTCCCGCCTCTATAGGCGGGAGTACGTTCACTATGTTTATTGCAATGAATTTGTATAGATAGGAGATTGGGGTTATGGCGCAAGAAGCAAATGTATTGATGGGGTTGAGTGTCAAAGCGATGATTTTTCATGAAGGGAAGCTGCTGCTGTTGCAGAAGAACGATGCCGAAGGGCTGCATCATTGGGAATTCCCTGGCGGCGGCCTGCGCTTTACAGAAGATTTTGAAGCCGGCCTGCGCCGGGAAGTCAGCGAAGAAACGGGCCTTTCCATCACCTTAGAGGCTCCGGCAGGTATCTGGAGTTACCAGAAGAAAGACGGCCAATTCCTGAATGGTGTCATCTTTACGGCCATAACCACGTCCGATAACGTTACATTATCAGAAGAACATCTGGCCTACCGCTGGGTCACGCCGGCCGAACTGCCGTCGTACCGCCTGCACGGCTCTCTGCAGCGCTCGCTGAAGCAGATGAAACAGTTCTCTTATGAAAAGAGCCACGCCTTGCTGCGCGGCTTCCTTTCGGCTATATGAGGTGGCCCATGGATAGAGAAAAGCAGCAAAAGGCGCCTTTCGTCGAAGCCCTGGAAGGGTATTGCCAGCAGCACATGAAGGCCTACCATACACCGGGTCATAAACTGGGACAGGGCATTTCTGCATACCAGGCCAATCTCTTTGGCGACGCCCTGCGGCGGGACCTGGGCGTCATGTATGCTTTGGATGACTTATTCCAGCCCGAAGGGGCGCTGAAGGAAGCCATGGAACTGGCCGCCGACCTCTATGGCGCCGGGAGGACTTTCTTTTCCATCAACGGCACGACGGCCTGCATCGAAGCCATGATCCTGGCTGTCTGCGGCGATGGCGATGAGCTCATCATCCCCCGCGAAGCCCACAAGAGCGTCATCAACGGCCTGGTCCTGAGCGGCGCCGTTCCGGTCTATATGGAAAGCCGCTTCGATGCGGCCCGTCAGGTATCATTGGGACCGGACCTGGACAGTCTGAAGCGGGCTGTCGCCGCCCATCCCCGGGCCAAGGCCGTCGTCTTCACCTATCCGACTTACGACGGCATTGCCGGTAACTTGAAGGCCCTCACGGCCTATGCCCATGAAAAAGGCCTCTATGTCCTCGTCGATGAAGCCCATGGGGCCCATCTGGGCTTCCATCGGGACCTGCCTGCCGAAGCCCTGGCCTGCGGTGCCGACTGTGTGGCCCAGAGTACCCATAAGATGGCCGGCTCCCTGACGCAGACGTCGATGCTGCACTGCCGCAAGGGCTTTCACCTGACGGACCGCGTCGCCGCCTCCATGGCCGTCGTCCAGTCGACGAGTCCTCATTACTGGTTCCTGGCCTCCTTGGACAGCGCCCGCCAGCAGCTGGCCCTGGAAGGACCGGAACTCATCGGCCGGGCCCTGGACCTGGCCCGGTCGGTGCGGGACGCCATCAACGCCATTCCCGGCTTGACCGTCTTTGGCCGGGACATCATCGACGGACAGGTCGTCAGCGGCTTTGATGAAACGAAAATCACTATCGACTTTTCCGGCGTCGGCCTCGACGGTGTGACGGCCGAACGGCTCCTGCGTCAGCAGGGCATCGAAGTCGAGCTCGTCGCCGGCAATCACGTCCTGGCCCTGATCACCTTAGGCGATACGGAAGAAACAGCCCAGGCTCTGGTACAGGCCTGCCGGACTATCGCCGAAGGGCGCAGCCTCTGCCAGGCCGGCCCGGTGGCCGAACAGGCCCTGCCCGTGCCCCGCGTCGTCATGGTGCCGCGTCAGGCCTGGAACTGCCCGGTAGAGACGGTGCCCTTTGAAAAGGCCTGTGGCCGCATTGCCGCAGAGAACGTGACTTTCTACCCGCCAGGCATTCCGGTCCTGACCTTGGGTGAAGGAATTACGGCGGCCTGCCAGGCCTATATCCGACGCAAGATGGCTGGCGGCTATAAGCCGAACGGCCCGGCTGACGGGACCTTGGCGACGATACGCGTCTTGAAGGAGGATTTCCATGAAAGGTAAATTATTCATCATCGAAGGCGGTGACGGCAGCGGCAAAGCGACGCAGACCCGCCTGCTGACGGAACACTTGCAGCGCGACGGCTATGACGTGAAGTCCGTCAGCTACCCCGACTATGACAGCGACTCCAGCGCCCTGGTCAAGATGTACCTGCGCGGCGACTTCGGCAGCGATGCCGATGCCGTCAATCCCTATGCGGCGTCGGCCTTCTTTGCCGTCGACCGCTTCGCGTCGTATCAGATGAAGTGGAAAGCCTTCTACGAACAGGGCGGCATCGTCATTGCCGACCGCTATACGACGAGCAACATGCTCTATCAGATGATCAAGATCGACGACCCGGCCCAGCGCCGGGCTTATCTGGCCTGGCTCGAGGACTTTGAATTCCGCAAGATGGGCCTGCCGGCACCGGACAAGGTCTTCCTCCTCGACGTCCCCCTGGCCGTCACGGAGCGGCTCATGGCGGACCGGACGGGCAAGACCGGCGGCCAGACTGGCGATATCCACGAAAAGAATGAAGGCTTCCTGGCCAAATGCCACGCCGCTTATGATGAGCTGGCCCAACGCTATCACTGGCAGCGCATTGCCTGCACGGAAGGCGGGGCCATGCGCACGCCTGAAGCCATCCATCAAGACTTATATGTCTGCCTATTTACTTTGTAGGGGATTTTTTCTATAATTAATTGTTAAGGTATTTTATTGGCGTAAGGGGGCGACATGATGGACAGGACACTGTTTGATTCGATTATCGGCCACAGCCGCCTGAAAGAACAGTTCGCCCGCCTCATCGACGAGGACCGCATCCCTCATGCCATGATTTTTGCCGGCCCGGCTGGTATCGGCAAGACCCTGATGGCCATCGCCGTCGCCTCGGCCCTGGTCGGACGCCGTGTCTTTCCCGACCTGGCCAGCCGCGAAGGCGAAGCCGTAGCCGGCGATAAAGACGATGCCTTCTATCTGGCGCCGATGGGGGCCATGCTGAAAGTGGACCAGTTCCGCCAGCTCCAGGGCGAACTGGCCCTGCAGGGCGAAGCCGGTCACCGCCGGGTCTGTATCATCGACCATGTGGAGACGATGAATACAGAATTTGCCAACCGCATGCTGAAGATTTTAGAAGAACCGCCGTCGGGCGTCTGCTTCATCTTGATTACGGACCAGCCCGATTTGCTGCTGCCGACCATCATTTCCCGATGTGCCCGCTTTACCTTCGACCCTGTCGGCGACGACGAGATGCGCCAGGGACTGCGGCGCCTGCGGGGCGACGGCGGGAATTGGGACGAAGCCATCCTCTGGGGTGGCGGCATCGTCCGGACCGTATTGTCCTATCTCGACGGCCAGGGGACGGATAAGGCCCATTTCGCCCTGGATTTTTTGACGACTACGGCGAAACATGCCTGTCCCTATGCCAAATGGCTGGCCCTGTCCGCGGCGCTGACGGATAAGGAAACGACGGAGATACTCGGCTGGATCAGCCTTTTTCTCCGCGACATGGCCGTCCTGCGCAGCGGTGCCGGCCGGGACTATATACGTTTAAAAGGATATATCCATGAAATGACAGAATTACTGCCGTATTGGACGGATGACGCCGTCTTCGGCCTTTCCCGGGTGCTCGATGAAGGGCTGGAAGCCGTCTCGCGTCACGTCAACGTCCGCCTGGTCTGGGACTATGTATGCCTCCAGGCCATACGGCTTAGAGGAGGAATTCAATGATCGTTGTAGGTGTACGCTTTAAACCTGCCGGAAAGATATATTATTTCGATCCCGCCACTATCGAACTCAAGCTGGATGACGGCGTCATCGTCGAAACGGCGCGGGGCATGGAATTCGGCCATGTCGTCATTGCGCCGCGCAGTGTCGATTCGTCGGAAGTCGTCCAGCCGCTGAAGCCGATCATCCGCAAGGCGACGGCCAAGGACATTCGCCAGGTGGAAAAGAACAAGGAACGGGAAAAGAAAGCTTTCGGCATCTGCCTGGCGAAGATCGCCAAGCACAAACTGCCCATGAAACTCATCGACGTCGACTATACCTTCGACATGGGCAAGATTATCTTCTTCTTTACGGCTGACGGCCGCATCGACTTCCGCGAACTCGTCCGCGACCTGGCGTCGGTCTTCCGCACGCGCATCGAACTGCGCCAGATCGGCCTGCGCGACGAAGCCAAGATGATCGGCGGCATCGGCTGCTGCGGCCGGCCCCTGTGCTGCTCTACGTTCCTGGGCGATTTCAAGCCCGTTTCCATCCGCATGGCCAAGGGCCAGGGCATGTCCCTCAATCCGACCAAGATTTCCGGGATCTGCGGCCGCCTCATGTGCTGCCTGCGCTATGAAAACCAGCTCTATACGTCGGGCGAGCTGAAGTGCTGCAACTGCCAGCAGAAGGGCTGTGAACAGCAGAAGCCGCCGGCTGTGGGCAAACGGGTCATGACCGACGAAGGCGTCGGCACGGTCCTGCGCGTCCACATGAAGGACCATACGGTCAAAGTCCAGCTCGAATCGGGACACAACATCAACGTGCCCTGGTCGGACGTAGGGGAAACGGAACATGAACATTGAGTTAGGCCCGCACGAACGGCTGGACGACCTGGTCCTGGACGGTATGAAAGTCATCCAGCGCGATGACCAGTTCTGCTTTTCCCTGGATACGGTCCTTCTGGCCCACTTCGGTGCCGTGCCTCACGGACCGGCTTTGGACCTGGGGACGGGGACGGCGGCTATCCCTCTCATCCTGACGGCCCGCGGTGCCAAGGCGCTGACGGCAGTGGAATTCAATCCCGTCATGGCCGACATTGCCCGCCGTAACGTCGCCCTCAATGGCCGGGACGACCGCATTACCATCGTCGAAGGCGACTACCGCCGCATCCGGGAGTGGGCGGCGAGCGGCGCTTTTGCCGCAGTCTATGCCAACCCGCCGTACCGGGAAAAGAGCCGCGGTGCCTATAGCGACGTCGACGGCATCCGCCGGGCCTGCCATGAAGAGACGGCGACCCTCGGCGACGTCCTCGATGCTGTAAAATACGCCTTGAAATATCACGGCCGCTTCCGCATGGTTCATATTACGGAACGACTGGCCGATATTTTAGAGGCCATGCGCACCCGAGATATCGAACCGAAAGTATTGCAGATGGTCCACGGCCGGCCTGACAAGAAGGCCAAGCTCTTCCTCGTCGAGGGCATCCGCGGCGGCAGCAAGGGCATGGACGTCCTGCCGCCGCTCATCGTCCACAACTCCGACGGCAGCTACAGCGATGCCGTCCTGCGATTATACGGGAAACGATAACCTAGGGAGGAACATGATGCCGGAAATCTTTCAGAAAGGGACGCTGTATCTTTGCCCGACGCCTATCGGCAATCTCGAAGACATTACGTACCGCACGGTCCGCTGCCTCCGCGAAGCCGACCTCATCGCGGCAGAAGATACGCGTCATACGAAACAGCTGCTCCTGGCGTATGATATCGATACGCCATTGACCAGCTATCATGAACACAATAAAGCTGAAAAAGGGCCGCAGCTCATTGAAAAATTGAAAGACGGCCTGATGATCGCCCTGGTCAGCGATGCCGGCATGCCGGCCATCTGCGACCCGGGCAGCGATATGGTCCGCCTGGCCCTGGAAGCCGATATCCCCATCGTACCCCTGCCCGGCGCCAATGCCGGCCTGACCGGGCTCATTGCCTCTGGCATGGATACGACGCGCTTTACCTTTGTCGGCTTCCTGCCGAAGACCCAGAAACACCGCCTGCCCGTCCTGGAATCGGTGAAAGCCTATGAAGGGACGCTCATCTTTTACGAAGCGCCTCACCGCATCCAGCAGGTCCTGGGCGAAATGCTCGAAGTCCTGGGCGACCGCCGGGCCGTCCTCTGCCGGGAACTGACCAAGCGGTATGAACAGTACCTGCGCGGCAGTCTCAGCCAGCTGCGGGCCGACCTGGCCGAACAGGGGACGCGCGGTGAATTCGTCATCCTCGTCGAAGGGGCGGCGCCTGCTGCCGAATCCGCTGCCTCAGGCGACGTCGATTACGCGTCCCTGGTCCGGGAACTGATGGAACAGGGCGTCGATAAGAAAGAGGCCATCCGGACCGTCGCCAGACGGTGCGGCGTGCCTAAACGTAGTGTATACCAGGCTGCGCTTAGTTTATAACATCCGGCTCATTTGCCGGTATAGGAGGAAAATCCCATGTCTGAAAAAAGAAAGTATTACATTACAACACCTATTTACTATCCAAGTGCCAAACTTCACATCGGGCACACGTACTGCACGACCATTGCCGACTCGCTGGCACGGTTCCACCGTCTGCGCGGCGACGACGTCTTTTTCCTGACCGGCTCGGATGAACACGGCCAGAAAATCCAGCGTGCAGCCGAAGCAAAAGGCGTCAAACCGATTGAATACGTCGACGAAATCGTCGCCCTCTTCCAGCAGCTCTGGAAAAAACTCAACATTTCCAATGATGACTTCATCCGCACGACAGAAAAACGCCATGAAAAAGTCGTCCAGGCTTTGATGCAGAAGTCCTACGACAACGGCGATATCTATAAAGGCGAATACAAAGGCTGGTACTGTACGCCGTGCGAAACGTTCTGGCCGGAAAACAAGCTGCCCGAAGGCAAACACGTCTGCCCGGACTGCGGCCGTCCGCTGGAACTCGTTTCGGAAGAAGCGTACTTCCTGAAGATGAACAAATACGCCGACCGCTGGCTGAAATTCATCGACGAAAACCCGGACTTCATCCAGCCGGAATCGCGGCGCAACGAAATGATTTCCTTCGTCAAGAGCGGCCTGGAAGACCTCTGCGTTTCCCGTACGTCCTTCGACTGGGGCATCAAGGTCCCCTGGGACCCGAAACACGTCGTCTACGTCTGGTTCGACGCCCTGGTCAACTACGTCACGGCCGCCGGCTATCTCGATGACCCGGAAAAATTCAAGAAATTCTGGCCTGCTGACCTGCATCTGGTCGGCAAGGAAATCGTCCGCTTCCACAGCATCATCTGGCCGATCATGCTCATGAGCTGCGGCCTGCCGCTGCCGAAGAAAGTCTTCGGTCATGGCTGGCTCATCGTCGACGGCACGAAGATGAGTAAATCTTTGGGCAACGTCGTCGATCCGATCCCCCTCATCGACCGCTATGGCGCCGATGCGCTCCGTTATTACCTCCTGAAGGAAATCCGCCTCGGCCAGGACGGCAACTTCTCCCTGCCGTCGTTCATCAACCGCATCAACTCCGATTTGGCCAACGACTTGGGCAACCTCTTGCAGCGTACCCTGGCTATGGTTGAAAAATACGAAGGCGGCATCGCTGCCGGCCCGACGGTCAAAGAACCGGTCGACGACGATTTGGCAACGTGCGCTGTGGAAACGGCAAAACGCTTTGAAACCTACATGGACGACATGAAGATCAATGACGCCATCAACGACGTCTGGGCCCTCATCCGCCGCAGCAATAAATACATCGACGAAACGACGCCGTGGGTCCTGGCCAAAGATGATGCCAAAGCCCAGCGCCTGCAGACGGTCTTGTACAATCTCCTCGAAGCCCAGCGCATCATCGCTACCCTGGTCAGCCCCTTCATCCCGGCCAGCGCAGCGGAAATGTGGAAACAGCTCGGCTTAGGTGACTTTGCCGAAGCCAATCTGCCGGCTGCCCAGGAATGGGGCCGTTATCCGGCTGATACGAAGGTCTGCAAAGGCCATGCCCTCTTCCCGCGCTACGATTTGAAGGAAGAAGTCGCCGAAGCGGAAGAAGAAAAGAAAGCCGCTCAGGCCTGCCCGGCTGCCCAGGAACCGACGAAGCCGGAAATCACTATCGACGATTTCGGCAAGATCGACCTCCGCGTCGGCAAAATCGTAGCCTGTGAAAAAGTACCTAAGGCCAAGAAACTGTTGAAACTGCAAGTCGACCTCGGTACGGAAACGCGCCAGATCGTCAGCGGTATTTCTCTGTACTATAAACCGGAAGACCTTATCGGTCACTGCGTCATCGTCGTCACCAACCTGAAACCGGTCAAGCTCTGCGGTGTTGAATCGAAAGGTATGCTCCTGGCTGCTTCCGATGGCAACGATAACCTGCAGGTCGCTTTCGTCGACGGCATGGCACCGGGAAGCCGGGTCCGCTGATGCTCTTCGATACCCATTGCCACGTCAATGACGGCGCTTACGCTGAAGACCGTCCGGCCGTATTCGACCGGGCGGCCGCAGCCGGCGTAGGCCTCATGATCTGCCCGGCGACGGATATGGAAACGTCAGCCCAGTGCATCGCCATGGCCAGGGAACACGACGGTCTTTATGCCGCCGTCGGCATCCATCCCGAAGAAGCGGCCAAGGTCCAGGATGGCGATGTCGACAAGCTGCGCCAATGGATACAGTCGGAAGAGAAAGTCGTCGCCGTCGGCGAAGTCGGCCTGGATTATCACTGGCCTGAACCGGCCCGGGATGTCCAGCAGGCCGTCTTCATCGACATGGTCAAACTGGCTGGGGAACTCGACGTACCCATCATCATCCATGACCGCGAAGCCCACGGTGACACGCTGGACATCCTGCGCCAGTACGGCAAGGGCATCCGCGGCGTCTTCCACTGCTATTCAGGCAGTCTGGAAATGACGGACGAACTGCTGCGCATGGGCTTCTATTTCGGCTTTGACGGGCCCTTGACCTATCCCAATTCCAAACGGGCCAAACGCGTCGCGTCCCATTTGCCGTTAGACCGCATGCTCATCGAAACGGACTGCCCGTACTTGACGCCCCAGGCCCACCGCGGCCAGCGCAATGAGCCGGCCTATGTCCACTACGTCGCCGAAGAAATCGCTGCCCTGCGGGGCATAGACGCCGCCGAAGTGGCCCGGGCGACCACAGAAAACGCCAAGCGGCTGTTTGCGATTCCGTAACCTGCAATCTTGTAGGGGCTTGCACGTGGCAAGCCCGCTCCGGAATATGAGCGATTTTCCAGCTTGGAGAGAGCGCCACCCAATGCCCAACGGGTCGCCCACGTGGCGACCCCTACAGTGTGAAACAGAGTTGCCGCACGAAAGCCGATAGCTTAATGCGACAATTTCTGCTTACTTATCCACAAAGGAGAACACCATGTCACGAGGAAAACGTCCCGCTATCCAGCTTACGATTACGGGGAAACTGGGGACTATGGGCTGCCATCGCGGCCATCACATCGGGGAAACCTTTGATTACGATACGGGCCGGGGAAAAATCTGTCCCATGGCCCTGCACTGTGCCTTTCCCTATGTCGATATCCTGCGCTATGGCGGCCAGCTTCCGGGACAGCCGGAAGGAGAAGCCGAATTCTGCTGTTCCGACGCCGACGTAGCCCTGGTCTTCAAGGCTAAAATCATTAGCGATTAGCAGGTAGGGGGCTAGGGACTAGCAGTCAGCTGTCAGCAGCTAGCAGGTCCGCCACGTGCGGGAAAGCCTTTAAATTTAAAACCATCCCCTAACCCCTAGCCACTAACCACTCAAAAAGGCACTGTCTTCGTGGGACAGCGCCTTTTTTTATTTTTTTCAAAAAATCCCTTGACAGAATCCTGCGGATTTGGTATTATAATCAAGTCTTCTGAAACAGACAACACACATGCGGAAGTAGCTCAGTGGTAGAGCATCACCTTGCCAAGGTGGGGGTCGCGAGTTCGAGTCTCGTTTTCCGCTCCATTTATTCCTCAATAGCTCAGTTGGTAGAGCAATCGGCTGTTAACCGATTTGTCGTAGGTTCGAGTCCTACTTGAGGAGCCATACAGGGGTGTCGCCAAGCGGTAAGGCAACGGACTCTGACTCCGTCATCCGTAGGTTCGAATCCTACTACCCCTGCCATTATGATCCACTAGCTCAGTTGGCAGAGCACCTGACTTTTAATCAGGGTGTCCCGAGTTCGAATCTCGGGTGGATCACCACATTCCACATTACGTGGCCCCTTGGTCAAGCGGTCTAAGACATCGCCCTTTCACGGCGAGAACATGGGTTCAAATCCCGTAGGGGTCACCACTTGGGCGATTAGCTCAGCTGGGAGAGCGCCTGCCTTACAAGCAGGATGTCAGCAGTTCGATCCTGTTATCGCCCACCAAGCTCTATTCAAGGAACTGGACATGAAGGTCTTCACCATCGTGCACGGTTCCTTTTTATTTTTGCATATAAACTGGTGTAACGGGCGTCCCACGCGGACGCCCCTACAGATGGATGGAGGAATAATCAGCCAGCCATGTAGGGGCGCGCACGTGGCGCGCCCGCCCGGATTTTGTGTGTTGCGAGCACAAGCCACGCAATCCCGTACCAATATCCATATTTTGTACTACCGTCCATTGTCGTGTTACGGAACCGAAAGGCCATAAAAGAGTTGTCTTTATGGTCTTTTTTCATTATCATGAGAATATAGATGTTTTTGCGTACAGACAGGAGGCCGACGATCATGGCAGATACGATAAAAAATTGGGAAAAAATGAGACAGGCATTGCAGTTATCCGGCGCAGAGCTGCGGGAACTGGCACAGCACTTCCGGAAGAGTGCCGAAGACGCTCTGGAAGGGAAGGAGAGCTCCCTTTCGGCGCTGCGCACCTATCTGGGCTTGCCGACGGGACGGGAAACGGGGACCTTCCTGGCCCTGGATTTCGGCGGCACGAACGTCCGGGCTTCGCGCATCCGCCTCATGGGCGAACAGGGCTTTGCCGTAGAAATCAAGGTGGCCAAACCCTTGAAATGCGCTGACTACGACTACACAGCTTCGGCGAAGACGGCAGACGAACTCTTCGACTTCATCGCCGCCATCGTCAAGGAAGCGGCTGACGGCAATCACGACTATAAACTGGGCTTTACCTTTTCCTTTGCCGTCGACCAGACGTCGGCCAAGGATGCCAGCCTCATCGCCTGGTCCAAGGAAATCGCCGTTCCCGGCGTGGCCGGCCAGTCCATCAATGGCCTGCTGAAAGAGGCCCTCGTCCGGGCCGGCCTGGACCGCATCGAACCGGTAGCCCTGCTCAACGATACGACGGCGACCCTCCTTTCTTCGGTCTATCAGCACAACCCGTCGCGCATCGGCATCGTCTGTGGCACGGGCTTTAACATGTGCTATTATGAACCGGCCCTGCAGATGATCGTCAACCTGGAAGCGGCCGGCTTCGACGGCGGCCCGGCTACGGTCTGGGACCGCCTCGTCGATGAAGCGTCTCAGCTGCCTGGCGACCATCCCTTTGAAAAGATGATCGGCGGCCGCTATTTGAGCGAAGTCTGCCGCGTCGTCTTTGGCGAATACCTCAAACGGGACATCCCGTATTTTACGACGCGCGACATGAACGAACTCATTTCCGGCCAGCAGACGGCAGAAGAACTGCTCGGTTTTGCCGTCAGCGAAGAAGAGCAAGAATGCCTCTGTGCCCTGGTCCGGGCCGTCTTTGCCCGGGCAGCCCAGCTCATCGGGGCGGCCAGCTTCGGCCTTCTCAGTCACTTGGCAGAGGATAAGGGCTTTACGGAACAGTCCATCGCCATCGAAGGCAGCCTGGTCGAAAAGATCAAAGGCGTTCCGTCGCTCATCGAAGATGCCATCTGCGTCTTCTGCATGGCTCCGACCGAAAATACGCGCATCCACGTCATCCCCAACAGCAACGGCGCCTCCGTCGGCGCTGCCATCGCTGCGGCACTTTGTAGATAATAGTCAGCCAGCGGAAGTGCTATTCTATACAGACAGCTTCTTATGGAGTTTTGAGTTTGTAGTTTGTAGTAAAATGGCAGCCTTTTTCTGTGCGGCACAGCGCCCACCAGCTTGACGTCCGTCCCTGGATTCCTTATAATGAAACTATGACCCGGCCCCTGCGGATTTTTCCGCCGGGGCCTGTTTCGTGAAGGGGGAACCAGCCATGCAACTTGCCGAACTCATCAACGCCCATCGTCAGCAGCTCAATAATACGGATATGGGGATATGGAAGTACATCTTGCAGCACCGCGCCGCTGTCCGCCACAGCTCAATCCATGAACTGGCCAAGGCCTGTCACGTCTCGACGACGACGATTGTCCGCTTTGCCCAGAAATTAGGCCTCGACGGCTTCGGTGAATTCAAGATGCTCCTCAAGCGGGAAGAACCGGAAATTTCCTGCTATGATACGAATGTCATGGACGAACTCCAGCGCTTCTATGAACAGACCGTGGACAAGCTCTGCAGCCGTAACTTCGATAGCGCCAGCGCCCTCGTCCATGAAGCCAACCGGATTTTCACCTATGCGTCGGGCTACGTCCAGAATAACGTCGTCCAGGAGCTGAAGCGTCTTTTTTTCTACGACAACGTCATGCTCTACGACGTACCGGCACGGGAAGAGTTCTGCAACCTCATCCGGACCATGACCAAAGACGACTTGTTCATCATCGTCTCCTTCTCTGGCGAATCGCCGGCCGTCAAGGAACTGGCCCAGGCCCTGAAACTGCGGGACATTCCCTTCATTTCCATTACCCGCCTGCACGACAATACCCTGGCGTCGCTGTCGACGGTCAATTTTTACGTCTCGCCGGCCCGCTTCCAGCTCTATGACAAGGAAGACGACCACGTCGCCTTTCAGTCCATGATGCCTTATTTTGTCCTGGCTGAGATATGGTATGTGAAATATTGTATGTATCTGCACCATTTGAAACAAGAACAAGAGGCTTCCCGATAGGCTGTACCAAAGTACAGGAAATGTACCAGGTTACAGGCCGGGGGCCGTGTGCCAGAACGCCGCGAATCTATTGTATTCGCGGCGTTTTTTTTATATCCTGTTACTAAAGAAAGCTTATGTACTTTGTTTCACAAACGGGAGGAATTGTCTATGTCATTCAACAAGGACCGCGTGATGCAGGAACTGCAGCGTTTTGGCGGCGCTATGTACACACCGGTCATCTTATTCGCCTTCTTCGGGCTGACTGTCGCCTTGTCGATCATCTTCAGCAATACGGGCCTCTTCGGCAGCCTGGCAGAAAAAGGGACCCTCTGGTATGATTTCTGGTACGTCGTCCAGCAGGGCGCCTGGACCGTCTTCAATCAGATGCCGATCCTCTTTGCCATCGCCGTTCCCATTGGCTTTGCCAAGAAAGAACAGGCCCGCTGTGCCATGGAAGGTTTCGTCATCTACATGGTATTCAACTATTTCATCGCCGGTATCCTGACCCTTCACGGCAGCTACTTCGGCGTCGACTATAGTCAGAACGCCGGTGCCGGCACGGGCCTGGCCATGATTGCCAACATCAAGACCCTGGACATGGGCATGCTCGGCGCTATCTTCATTGCCTGCATCTCGGCCTACCTGCACAACCATTTCTATGATACGGAAATCCCGGACTGGCTCGGCATCTTCAAGGGACCGGCCTTCGTCGTCGCCGTCGGCTTCCTGGTCATGCTGCCCATGGCGCTCCTCTTCTGCTACATCTGGCCGCCTATCCAGCACGGTATCGAACAGTTCCAGTTCTTCCTCAAGACCAGCGGCATCTTCGGCGTCTGGGCTTATACCTTCTCGGAACGTATCCTCTTGCCGGCCGGTCTGCATCATTTCATTTACCTGCCCTTCATTTACGGCCCGGCTGTCTGCGACGGCGGCATCCAGGCTTACTGGCTGCAGCACCTGAATGATTTCGCCACCAGCGCTCATTCCCTGCGGGACATGTTCCCGCAAGGCGGCTTTGCCCTTCACGGCAGTGCCAAAGTCTTCGGCCTGCCCGGCGCGGCTTTAGCCATGTACTATTGCGCTAAACCGGAAAAACGCAAGAAAGTTGCCACCCTGCTCATTCCGGCTACGATTACGGCCGTTCTCTGCGGTATTACCGAACCGATTGAATTTACCTTCTTGTTCGTCGCACCTATCCTCTATGTCGTTCATGCCGTCTTAGCGGCTATCCTGTCGGCGACGCTCTATTTCATCGGCCTGTCGGGCAACTTCGGCGGCGGCCTCATCGACTGCTTCGTCCAGAACTGGATCCCCTTGTTCCGCTATCATGCCTGGACCTACATTTTGCAGATTGCCATTGGCTTCGGCTTTACGGCCATTTACTTCGTCGTCTTCCGCTTCCTCATCCTTCACTTCGATTTGCCCACGCCGGGCCGTACCGATGATGGCGGCGAAGACAAACTGTTCA
Organism: Megasphaera indica; assembly: GCF_046614755.1. Taxonomy (NCBI): domain Bacteria; kingdom Bacillati; phylum Bacillota; class Negativicutes; order Veillonellales; family Veillonellaceae; genus Megasphaera; species Megasphaera indica. The sequence goes on along the minus strand of NZ_JBKKJR010000010.1, from coordinate 41,984 downwards.
CCAAAGCGGAATACAAAGCCAAGAAAGAAATGGAAAAGAAAGGCATTGCCGGCGGTGCCGATGCCCTGAAAGCCCAGGTCTTCCTCGATTGTCTCGGCGGTCCGGACAATATCCGCGAAGTCACCAACTGCGCAACCCGCCTGCGCGTCACGGTCAACGACCCGGATAAGGTCGCTGCGACCAGCAAGTTCACCAATGCCGGTGCCTTCGGCCTGGTCAAGAACGGTCACGCCATCCAGGTCATCGTCGGCCTGTCCGTGCCCAATGTCCGCGGCCATTTCGACGCCCTCATGAAAGGGGAAATGCCGGCAGCCGTAGAAAGCACGGTCCCGGAAACGAAAGAAGTCCCGGCAGAAACGCCGGCAGCTCCGGCTGCTGAATCCGTCGCTTCTGTCGATGAAGACGACCGTTCCATGAAGCTGAAAGCCTTTGTCTCCGGCGACCTCGTCGACATCAGCGAAGTACCGGACGATGCCTTCTCACAGAAGATGATGGGCGACGGCGTCGCCATCAAACCGTCGGGCGATACCATCGTCGCCCCGGCAGACGCGACCGTTTCCATGATCATGGAAAGCTCGCTCCATGCGATTGGCCTGGAACTGAGCAACGGAGCCGAAGTGCTCATCCACATCGGTTTGGATACAGTCAATATGAATGGCGACGGGTTCACGCTGCTGACCCAGCAGGACGCCCAGGTCAAAGCCGGTGACCCCTTGATCCGCTTCGACCGCGATGCCATCGCCAAAGCCGGCTATAACGACATCGTCATCATGGCCGTCACCAACTCGACGGAATACCCGCAGATGAAGAAGGAACCGGACCAGCCTGTCGTCGCTGGTGAAACACCGATTGTCATTTTCTAGGAGGGTTTTATGGATACTTTGAAATGGTGGCAGCAGACGGCTGTCTATCAGATTTATCCCCGCAGCTTCCAGGACACGACGGGCAGCGGCGAAGGCGATATTGCAGGCGTTACGCGCCACTTGGATTATCTCAAGAAGCTCGGTGTCGGGGGCATCTGGCTGACGCCGGTCTACCCGTCGCCCATGGTCGACAACGGCTACGATATCAGCGATTATACGGCCATCGACGGGCGCTACGGCACGATAGAAGATATGGATACCCTCATTGCCGAAGGGAAGAAGCGGGATATCCGCGTCGTCATGGACCTGGTGTACAACCACACGTCGGACCAGCACGCCTGGTTCCAGGAATCGAAGCGCAGCCGCACGAACGACAAAGCGGACTGGTACATCTGGCGTGATGCCAAAGAAGACGGCTCAGCGCCGACGAACTGGCGCTCCATCTTCGGCGGCCCGGCCTGGACGTGGTGCGAAGAACGGCAGCAGTATTACCTGCACACCTTCGCCGTCGAACAGCCCGATTTGAACTGGGAAAATCCGGCCGTCCGCCAGGCCCTCTATGATGCGGCCAATTTCTGGATAGCCAAAGGCGTCGGCGGCTTCCGCATCGATGCCATCGTCTACATCAAGAAACCGGCCGTCTTCACAGACGGCCCCGTCGACGGCGCCGACGGCCTGTCGTCCATCCACAAGATGATCGCTAATACGCCGGGCATCCTCGACTTTCTCCACGAATTCCGCCGGAAGGTCTTCGACGGCCACGACATCTTCACCGTCGCCGAAGCCAACGGCGTTACGCCGGCCGACCTGCCCCAGTGGGTCGGCAAGGACGGAGCTTTCAGCATGCTCTTCGAGTTCAGCCATGTGAACCTGGAATTTCCCGACGATGAAGTCTGGTACCGCGCCGAAAAATGGCCCCTGACCAAGCTCAAGAAGGCCCTGTCCGACAGCCAGCAGGCGACGGCAGCCAATGGCTGGTATCCCATCTTCTTTGAGAACCACGACCAGATACGCTGTGTCAACCGTTATTTCCCGGAAGGGACAGATAAGAAGAAGGCGGCCAAAGCCATGGCGACCATCTTGTTCAGCCTGCGCGGGACGCCCTTCATTTACGAAGGCCAGGAGTTAGGCATGGCCAATACGGCCTTTGCCCGTATCGAAGACTACAATGACATTTCGACGCACGGCCAGTATCAGCTGGCCCTGGATGAAGGCTTTGCACCGGCAGAGGCCCTGCACCTCGTCCAGGCCCACAGCCGAGATAATGCCCGGACGCCCATGCAGTGGACGACGGCAGCCCAGGCCGGCTTTACGACGGGGACGCCGTGGCTGCCCGTCCATGACGATTACCCGCAGTGCTGTGCTGAGAGTGAAGAACACGATGCTGATTCGGCCCTCTGGTACTACCGCCGCATCCAGGCCGAACGCTTCCAGGGGGAAGCGGCAGCCATCCTGCAGCGAGGGCGCTACGAAGAGCTGCTGGCTGATGATGAACGCATTTACGCTTTCAAGCGTATCTTAGACGACCAGGCGACATTGACGCTGGTCAATTTTACCAACGAAACCATCGATTATGACGCATCGCTGACGGAAGGCGCAACGGTCCTTCTGGGCAACTACGACGCCCAGGAAGCCGGAAGATTGCGCCCGGCCGAAGCCGTCATCTATCGTGTATGAGGAGGATTATTATGTTAAAAATTGCTGCCAGCGATTATGACGGAACCCTGTTCCGCGACGATATCATTACGGCCCGCGATGCCGAAGCTATCCGCAGATGGCGGGCTGCAGGCCATAAATTCGGCGTCGTGTCCGGACGGGACCACGGCATGCTCATGCCCCAGCTCAAACACTATGGCGTCGAATATGATTACCTGGCCTGCAATAACGGCGGCCTCATCAGCGATGACCAGGACCGCGTCCTCTGGGAAGCCCGCATCGAACCGGCCGTCCTCAAGGCCGTCAGCAAGCTGGAGCTGGTCCGCAAGTCCTTCCATTTCTCCTTCTCTTCGCAGGACCGGACCTATCTCTGCCATGATTTGCCGGGCACCTGGGTCTGGCGGGAAGCGAAAGAATGGGACTACCCCATCGTGTCGATAACGGAAGACGACATCGACCATCTGCCCCAGACGATTCACCAGTATTCCCTGGGCTTCACCGATCCCGACGATGCCCTGGCAGCGAGCGAACAGGTCAACGCCCATTTCGGCGATACCGTCCATGCCTATCCCAACCGCTGCGCCGTCGACATCATTCCCTCCTATATCAGTAAACAACAGGCAATTGCCCACACGCTCTCCCTCTTTGGCTGGGACGGTGCGGACATCCTGGCTATTGGCGATGAAATCAACGACCTGCCCATGATCCTGGGCTATAACGGCTATACCGTCGCCACGGCCCGTCCGGCTATCCAGGAACAGGCTCGTAAAGTCTATGACAGTGTAGGGGCCATGCTGGAAAATAATTTATAAGAAAAGAGGTCCTTACCATGGATTTGAATAAAAAAGCCCTGGTTGTCCTGGCTGCCGTGACTCTCGGCACTGCCGGCACGGCCCTGGCCGCATCGGCTGACAGCTTCTCCGATGTCCCCAAAGACCACTGGTCCTATGAAGCCCTGGATTACCTGGCAAAAGAAGGCGTCATCGAAGGCATGGGCAACAGCACCTTTGAAGGCGGCCGCACCATGACTCGCTACGAAGTCGCCAGTATCGTCGCTAAAGCCATGCAAAAAGGCGGCGGCAATTTCGGTGACAAGACGGTCCTGGAAAAACTGCACGCCGAATATGCCGACGAAATCAACGTCTTGCAGCAGCAAGTCGCCAAGAACACCAAGCAGATCGAGCAGAATACCAAGGACATCGATTCGCTGAAAAACGGTATTGCCGGCAAGATGGAACTGAGCGGCTTTATCCGCGTCCAGTATGACCACGACAAGTATAGCAATAACGTCCAGAACAACAGTGATTTATACAAAGATAATGACCGCTTCTATATGAGCTTGAATGGGTCCTATAAAGTCAACGATAACTGGAAAGCTAAATTCCAGTTAGAAAAGAATTCATTCTACAACGGCGGCCATGACCATGAAAACGAATCGGGTTCGTGGGCGACCGATGGCAGGGATAAAGGTCGGGCGAAACGCTGGTCTGGCCATGATGGCGATATCCAGCGCATCTGGGTCGAAGGGACAGACCCGAAAACGGGAGCCTGGATCAATATCGGCCGTGCCTGGCGCGGCTTAGGCCAGCAGAACGTCCTATTCGGCACAGAATCAGATGGTTTCCAGCTCGGCGTTCCCATCAAAGGGACCAGCCTGACCGCCAGCGGCTTCTGGTTTGCCTCGACGAATGGCGGGAATCATGAAAGCTGGTACGGCCTCGGCACGTGGGGGAATATCGGACCGCGGGCCGGTATCAACGTAGCCTATGCCTTGAATTCCAAGCATAAAGGCGATGTTTACGAAAAGAGCACGAGTCATCTGGAATCGTGGGGTGAAGAAACCGTCGATTACGATAAAGCCTACGTCCTCAGTGGCTGGCTGGACCTGTCCAAGAATACCCGTCTTTTGGCTGACTATGTCCAGACCAACGCTGATTACCAAAACAACAGTACGTTCTTGCGCTTAAACTATCGCAATACAGACCTTCAGAAACCGGGAACGTGGCAGGCCTATGCCCGCTGGTATCGTTATGGAACCAATGGCACCATCGCCGGTGACGATGAATGGAGCTCCTTGTTCTACAATGGCAGTGCCGGTAGTAAAGGCTGGATTTTGGGGTATAAATACGTTCCTTGGAAGAACATCGAATGGGAAACGCTCTACTCGAAGCAGGAACAGATTTCCAATTCAGATAATAAACGGACCCTCGTCCGCACTCAGATGGACTTCCATTTCTAAAATTTAAGGCCTTTCCTCGGACTCAGATGCGGCTGCGCCGCGACAGACTCAAACTGACAACGACGCTTCGGGAAACCCTCAGCGCGTAGCGGGCCGCCCGCAGCCACTGTCCGTCCAGGGAACTATCCTGCAATTGACAGACCGAAAAATCTGGGCGTCCCCTACGGAATCGCATACAGGCGATGAAAAATAAATGCAGGCCGCAGGTCACAGGTCGCAGGTCGCCCAAAAAACGGCCAATGGCCGCACGTAGGGGCTCGCACGTGGCGAGCCCGCTAGGGTGATTTCGCCACAGCCTGTTCTGGTGCAATGGCAGGCTTTTACGAGCCACGATTTGATAATCACTTAAAAGGGACTGTCGCACGTGCGACAGTCCCTTTTTTGACAAATTTTATATTTTTAATTATACTGAATTAAGGTGTTGCCAAACGGCAGGCGGTTAATTAAGCCCCAGAAATGGGGTGAAGCCCATGGATAATCTGAATTTGACGTTAGTTTTGTTCATTATCTTAGTGCTTGTAATAAAAAAATAATCGCCTTGTAGCTCCACAACTCTAGGCGATTACTTCGTTAAACAATGGGGCTGACCGTTTCCGGGCAACACCTTTTTCTATATGTAGCATAGCATAAATGACGATAATCGTCAATGTTTCCGTTTCTTTCGTTCCCGGAGAATCACCATTGAATGAAGCTGAAAATGCAACGAAAAATTTTTCGTTGCATTGTTGATTCGATAAAATAGGAAACGAAGTGAACGAAAAGAAAACGTACCATTTTATCGGATATCTATGTTATCAGTTTTCTGCTTTGTAGAGTCCTGAGGCTATTTCTTTGGCTACGGCACGGCCTTCGATAAGCGCACTGCCGATGGTTTTCGGTCCCGTCAAGGCGTCGCCGGCGATGTAGACTTTATTTTCGTTGGTATGGTGGTCATCTGTCATTTCCAGGGACGGGTCGAAGACGCTGAGGTCGACTTTCTGGCCGATGGCCATGACGATCAGGTCAGCAGGCATGAAGTATTCCGAGCCTTTGACGGGGACTGGGGAACGGCGGCCTGATTCGTCAGGTTCGCCTAATTCCATTTTGATGATCGTCGCGCCTTTGAAGTGACCCTGGTCATCGCGCTGCATGTCGATGACGTTGCGTAAAAGGTCGAATTTTACGCCTTCTTTGCGGGCGTCGCGGATTTCTGATTTGTTAGCCGTGATTTCCGCTTCGGAACGGCGATAGACGACGGTGACGTCATCGAGGATGCGGATGAGGGAATGGGCGCAGTCCATCGCGACATTGCCGCCGCCCCAGACGATGGCCTTTTTGTGTTTCTTATAGGCGTCGTGATTTTTGCGGATGTTCAGGTCATATAAGAGGCTGAGGCCTGCGAGGACGCCCTTACCCGTTTCGAAGTGAAAGGTATTTTCTACCTGTGCACCTGGAGCGAGCAGGATGGCGTCATAATCGCTGCGCAGTTTTGCAAAAGACTCTTTGTCGATGAAGGTGTTGAAATGGAAAGTGACGTGTTCGTCAGCTTTTAACTGCTGGTAGACTTTATCCAAAAAGACCTTGGACATACGGTATTCCGGGATACCGGTGTAAATCGCGCCGCCCAAGGCTGCTTCTTTATCGAAAATATCAATCTGGCAGCCGGCTTTGGAGAGTTCCTGAGCAGCTGTATAACCGGCCGGGCCGGCACCGATGATGGCGATTCGTTTTTCCATGTGGCAATTCCTTCTTTCTTGAATAATGTCATTCATTACATGTCTTTTTAGGGCAATGGCTGCGGTATAATGGCAGTGGTGCTGCTTCAGGGCATACTGATCCCTTCCTGGTGGTTCATGGAGAAGCCGCCTTTTTCTACGTCGTCGAAGTCGAGGGACGGGTCGTATTCTGGAAGTTTGGTCAAGCGTTTGACCAGGCCGAAGGGCTTTTTCAGGGAGAGTTTATCTCCTTTGCCCGAGAGGACCCAGAGGACTTTGTAGCCTTTGGGCGGCGTCTGGAGTTTTTCTTCGCCTTTGCCGTCGGTGAAGTAGACGACGAGGTCGACACGCTGTGTATTGGCGTAGGCGAAGACCGGGGAATAGGCCGTGCCGCCGCGGATGTCCAGGCGGCCGCGGACGTCGTCCATAGTGCGGATGCGGTAGGTACGGCGGATTTCATCGTCACATTCGGCGACGATGATTTCATGGTTGTAGCAGCGGACCAGGTGCAGGACTTCGCCGATGGCCTGGCGGAATTCGGCATCGGTGATGCTGCCGCTGATGTCCAGGCCGATGAGGATTTTGGCCGTATGGGAGCGCAGGCAGCCCGGCAGGTCCAGCCGTTCTGGCTGGCGGCGGTTGCGGCGCATGGTCGTCTTTTTCCAGGTGCTGGTGACGGAGCCGACGAGCTTCTTCAGGTACCAGTGCCAGGGCAGATCTTCCTGGGCATCTTTCAGGGCTGCAATCATGCTTTCCAGATAATTTGACAGTTCGCCCTTGCATGACGCGTCGATGTATTTTTCTGTGAATTTGCGCAGCGTCTCTTCGTCGATGTCATCGCCTTCGTCCCATAAATCATGGGTCTTGGCCGGGTCGTAGGACACGGCGATGGATTCGTCGGAATCGCTGTCCGATTCGGGCAGGTCCTTCTTGTCGGTCCGCAGGTCCAGGGCGCCTTGAATCTTATCGACGTAGTATTCCAGGCTTTCAAAGGGCTTTAATAGCAGGGCATAGTTCATGTTCACCCATTCCAGGGTCGTCGAGAAGGGCGGCAGGTGGTCGAGGTAGGTGTTGACGACGACGTCCATAGCCAGATTGACGGCCAGCTTGCTGTATTGCTGCCGCAGTTCTTTGGCCCGGATGAGGTGGAGCGATACGACGTGGAGGATTTCGTGCTTGATGGTGCTCTCCATCTGTTCCGGCGACAGGGGTAGGAAGAGCATAGGGTTGAAATAGAGGTGATACCGCGTCCCCTTGAAGTTGGTCCCCGTCGGTGAAGCCATGTCGAAGCGGATTTCCTTGACCATTTGGAAGAGGAAATAGCCGAAGAAATTGTCTTTGTCTTCCATCAAGTGGCCGGTGATGCGGTCCAGGAAGGCGTAGAATTTCTTTTGGAAATCGGCCGGCACGTTCGGGACGCTCCCTGTCCGGCGCTGTTCGGCGAGGACGGCGTCGGCTACGATAGATGCCTGCTGATAGAGTAGATTGGCCGCAATGGGCAGTGACTGTTCCATAAGCTGTTACCGCAGGGAGCGGAAGGCGGCGAAGTAGCTGTCGATGAAGTCGTCGTTATCCAAAGCGCAGGCATAGACTTTGGGGTTGGCGGCTTTCATGTCCTTCATGACGCCGAGGCGCAGGTCGACCGGGTAGAGGGCCAGGAAGGCTACGAAGCGGGATAGGAGCGCCTGGGCCTGGCTGTCGTCGAGGCGGAGTTCATGTTCCAGCTGTTTAAGGATATTCTTGGCAGCCAGATAGAGGCGGGTGTGGCTTTCGCTGGCAATCCGGCTGGACAGGGCCGGGTCCAGGGACGGTCCGCCGAAGACGTCGTCATAAGCGATGAGGGGCTGGGCGTCGGACGTGACGAAATGGACGAATTCCTGGGCGATGAGTTTGCCGACGTTGCCGCGGATGACATTGTAGAAGACGCCCTGCGGGATGGCCGACGGGTCCTGTTTATAAATGTGGTACAGCTTGGAAATGCGTTCGTAACTGCGCGGCGTCGCATTGATATCGTCTTCGTTGGTCTTGTCCAGGTATTCCGGGAAGGTGGAAATGAATTCCATGACTTTTTCTTCGATGCCCGCTGTCGAGGCCCAATCGAGCCACTGCAGGTAATCGGCTTCCATATACAGCCAGACGAAGCGGTTCTGCTGGGCCGCATCCATTTCGACGACTTCGTAGTCGTAGGAATCGGCCGGGTTCATGGCGGCGATGATGTGGACCGACGGTGATAAGACGTAACCGTTGATTTCACGGTTTAGGATGAGGTTCATCAGTTCCTGCTGGACGGCGTGGTCGCAGCGGTTGATTTCGTCGATGAACAAGAGGACCGTCTTGCCCTTGGCGATTTCTTCGTCGATTTTGCGGAGTTTATGGTGAACGGCGTAAATCGTCGTGCCCGCTTCGACCGTAGGCAGGCCGCCGATTTCCCCTTCTTTGAGGAGGTTGCCGTCGATGCCGACGAGGCTCCAGTCGTTCTTGGCAGCCAGTTCCCGGGCCAGGGAGGTCTTGCCGATACCCGTTTCGCCGACGAGCAGTGGGACTTCGCCGGCTTTGAGGACTAATTCTACGCTTTTGAAAGTATCTGTAAAGTTCATGATTTCGCTCCTATTTCAATGTCAATTTTTCATCTACTGTGATGCGGCGGGCCTTCTTGCTGCCGCAATCGTCGACGAGGAGGACTTTATCAGCCGGCGTCAGGTCGACGGCGCTGCAGGTAATGAAGTTGCGGACGTAGTCTTCCGGCACGTCATCCCGGGACAAGACGGCCTTGAAGGTGTTGCGCCAGTCATCGGGCGTCAGGGAAATGCCCTTGGGCATATATTTGCTGACCAGGACGTTGCGGCTGAGGAAGTGGAGGAATTCTTCTTTGCTGATGTCCGGGATGAGGCGGATGGCCTGTTCATTTTCGCTGATGGCCAGTTCTTTCGCTTCTTCTGTCGGTTTTTCGATGTAGCGCAGGGCTTCGTAATTGCCGCGGATGGCAGCCAGCTGGACGGCCGGTGTCGGATGCTGGATGTATTTGATGGCGTCGTAATTCTTTTCTACGGCCCGCAGCTGCAGGTCTTCGTCCGGGTCTTTGACGTATTTGATGGCCCAGCCGGACTGTTCCAGGGCGGCGTCGATGAGTTCCGGTGACGGATTTTTGATATAGCTCAAGTTGTTCCAGCCGGACTGGACGGCTTGCAGGAGCATGTCTTCCGAGGGATGGTCGATGAATTGGATGGCCCGCGCCGTGTTGGCGACGGCGGCTTTCTGGACGGCTTCGGAAGGATGCTTAATGTATTGCAGGGCCAGGCCGTTCATCTGGACAGCCAGGAGCTGCATTTCTTCCGACGGATTTTCGATGCGGTCGATTACATAGGGATTGTTGCGGATCATATTCATATATTTTTCGTTCGTCATGTCAGGTCCCCTTCATTTCATATAATAAAGATTCATTGCCTCTATTATACAATAGCTGCGGGCCGGAGGGAAATATTTTAAGTGGCTGGTGGTTAGCAGCTAGTGGCCAGGGGATGGTTTTAAATTTTTTACCATTTGCTGCAAACTTAAAACTCAAAAAGGGGCTGTCGCACATGCGACAGCCCCTTTTCTGTAAACTATGTTGATAGAGAAACCTCTCAGTCAGCTTCGCTGACAGCTCTCCTATAAGGAGAGCCACTGCGAGCCACTAGCCACGAACCACGAGCCACTAGCCACGAGCCACTAGCCACGAGCCACTAGCCACGAGCCACTAATCCTTCTGCGGCGTGAGGGCGGCGAAGTGATGCAGGGCCGTGTACATGTCGCGGACGTTTTTGAACTGGACCGTGTCGATCTTGACGGCATAGTCTGTTCCATCGGGCCGGTAGACCTTGGTCAGATCGGCTTTCAGGTCGTATGTCCCTTCGCGCTTGTTGGCGTGCAGGGCCGCTTTGTATTCGTTGATCTGGTGGATTTCCTGGCCCATCTGGAAGACCAGGTCGTCGCGGATGCCGGCGTATTTTTCGACGTACAGCGTCAGGCTCATGTTTTCGATGCTGTTGGGATAGTCCATGGTCTGCATGGCCCGGAGGGAATCCATATCGGCATAGACGATGCCGTCCGGGCTGGTGCTGATGACCCGGTAACGGCTGGGATTATTGACCAGGGTCTGGGAATCCATGGCATTGGCTGTCAGGCAGCCCAGGGCCAGGAGCAGGGACGCGCAGAGTGTCGTCATTTTTTTCATCATAATGATTCATCCTTTCTTGTATTTGATGAGTTAATCATTTATTCTTATTATACCATGAGGGCCTCGTCTACTACAAGCGTACGGAAACAGGCCGGCATCGAAATCGATGGGAGCGAAGTCGTCCCATGTGTATACATAAAATGCCCACTTTTTTCTTGATAAAAATTTTGAAATATCATAAAATTATCTTATGGAAAACGCAAAGAAAGGAAAGGGTGCTATGTTAGATTTTCGTATCCATACATTTTTGTGCGTTTGCCGTCACATGAACTATACCCGGGCTGCTGCGGAACTGCACATCACACAGCCTGCCGTTTCTCAGCATATTCGCTATTTAGAACGCGAATACGGGACCAAACTCTTTAGTTACAAGGGGAAACACCTGCAGCTGACCCAGGCTGGTCACATCCTTTGGAATGCCGTGACTGCCATCAGCCATGACGATGCTATCTTGAAAGAGCATCTCCGTGATTTGCAGCATAACCGCTCCTTGTCTTTTGGTGCGACGCCAACGGCTGGCGTGGGGATTCTCGATAAGTTGGCTGACCTGCTCAAGCATAACGACGATATGAATCTCCGCATGGAAATTGCCGATGCTGAAAAACTGCTCCAGTCCCTGGATGATGGTGCCATTGATTTCGCCATCGTCGAAAGCTCCTTTGACCAGGGGCGCTATGAATCGCTCTTATTTTCTAATGAACCGATTGTCGCTGTTTGCGGCACAGGCTATGAAGCGCCGGAGGAAATGACACTGTCTGAACTCATGCGCTATCGGGTCATCGTCCGCGAACGCCATGCCGGCGCCCGCCGGATTTTAGAACATAAGCTGGCAGAACAGGGGTACACACTGGAACATTTCCCGGCCCGCTATGAAGTGGGCAGCTTGTCGGCCGTCAAAGGGCTGGCCTGCCGCGACTGCGGTATTGCATTTTTATATGAAAAATCGGTTCAGAAAGAACTGGCTGACGGGACGCTGCGGCGCATTGTCGTCAAGGATTTTTCCGTCATGCACGCATTTTCATTCTTGTGGCGCAAAGGCAGCATGTATCGCGCTTTATTCACACAGATATACGACCAGTTGAAGGACTGAGTCCTATACGTGCTGCTTTTTATTTCTCATACATTTTGAAAGGGTGAAGAGAACATGTTATATTCAACAGAAGTTAAGAATATGTGTCCCGTCACGAAAGGCGCATATCACGGACCGGCACCGATTCCGGAAGAAGGCGAATGGGTACAGGTAAAGGAAATCAAAGATGTAAGCGGTCTGACCCACGGTGTAGGCTGGTGTGCTCCGCAGCAGGGCGCCTGCAAGCTGACCCTCAACGTCAAAGACGGCATCATCGAAGAAGCCCTCGTTGAAACTATCGGCTGTTCCGGCATGACTCATTCTGCTGCTATGGCTTCGGAAATCCTTCCGGGCAAAACGCTTCTTGAAGCCCTCAACACCGACCTGGTCTGCGATGCTATCAACGTCGCTATGCGCCAGCTCTTCCTCCAGATCGTCTATGGCCGTACCCAGACGGCATTCTCCGAAGGCGGTCTCCCCATCGGCGCCAGCCTGGACGACCTCGGCAAAGGCCTGCGCAGCCAGACCGGCACCATGTTCGGCACGAAAGCCAAAGGCACGCGTTATCTGGAAATGACCGAAGGCTATGTCACCCGCATGGCACTCGATGAAGACAACCAGGTCATCGGCTATGAATTCATCCACCTCGGCAAAATGATGGAAGCCATCAAGAAAGGCGTCGAACCGGCGAAAGCCATGGAAGACGCAAAAGGCCATTATGGCCGCTTTGAAGAAGCAGCTTCGTATATCGATCCGAGACAGCAATAGGAGGGCAAAACCATGGAATTATTTGAAAGCTACGACAGAAGAATTGATAAGATCCTCGGCGTACTGAAAGAATACGGTATCGGCAGCGTTGAAGAATGTCGCGATATCTGTGCAGCTGCCGGCCTGGATCCCTATAAAATCGTCAAAGACGTACAGCCTATCGCATTTGAAAATGCCGGCTGGGCATACACCGTTGGCGCCGCTATCGCCATCAAGACCAATGCACGCACGGCTGTAGCAGCTGCGAAAGCTATCGGCATCGGCCTCCAGTCCTTCTGCATCCCCGGTTCGGTTGCTGAAGACCGCAAAGTCGGCCGCGGCCACGGCAACCTGGCAGCTATGCTCTTGCAGGATGAAACGAAATGCTTCTGCTTCCTCGCAGGCCACGAATCCTTTGCAGCTGCTGAAGGTGCTATCGGCATCGTCCGCAATGCCAACAAGGCTCGTAAAGTGCCTCTCCGCGTCATCCTCAACGGCCTCGGCAAAGACGCTGCTCAGATCATTTCCCGTATCAACGGCTTCACCTATGTTCAGACCCAGTTCGATTACAAAACGGGTGAACTGAACATCGTCCGTGAAATCCCGTATTCCAAGAGCGAACGGGCCAATGTCCGCTGCTTCGGTGCCGACGATGTCCGCGAAGGCGTCGCTATCATGCACCACGAAGGCGTCGACGTCTCCATTACGGGCAACTCGACCAACCCGACCCGCTTCCAGCACCCCGTTGCCGGTACATATAAGAAAGAATGTATCGAAATGGGCAAGAAATACTTCTCCGTTGCATCCGGCGGCGGCACAGGCCGTACACTCCATCCGGACAACATGGCTGCCGGCCCGGCTTCTTACGGCATGACCGATACCATGGGCCGTATGCACAGCGATGCACAGTTCGCTGGCTCTTCGTCCGTACCGGCTCACGTAGAAATGATGGGCTTCCTCGGCATGGGCAACAACCCCATGGTTGGCGCATCCGTAGCTGTAGCCGTAGCCGTAGAAGGCGCTGCCAAAGCTGGCAAATTCTAATAAAATCCGTATGTAAAAAAGGGGCTTGTCGCACGACGACAAGCCCTTTAAAGTTGTTAGTGGCTAGTTGTTAGTTGTTAGCGGATGGGTTTAAATTTAAAGGTTTTCTCTGCAAACTACAAACTCTGTGCTACAAACTATAAAGTAAACGGGCCGCGCATGATGGTAGAAGACTTCGTGTGACAGCCCCCCCTTTTTTTTGCAGTCAGCGGCTAGCTGTTAGCCGTCAGCAGATGGCTTTAAATTTAAAGGTTTTCGCTACAAACTCCGTACTACAAGCTATAAGGTGAAAGGAATCTCGCATGATGGCATAAGCCTTCGTTCGACAATGGCCCCATACTATAAATGTGGCGAAAAAAATGGTATAATTAACTATCTATGTTACAAATTTGGGAAAGGGGTATTCCATGGATACGACAAAGAAGATAGCCGTTATGCTGGGGGTGTGTTTCATGACATCCCTGTCGGTGGCTGGTGCGACGTTCCATCCCGGTGACAAGGGACATCAGATTACTGAAATCCAGCAGGCTTTGACGGCGCATGGTTATGATACGGATGCGGATGGCGATTATGGCGATTCGACCCAGGCCGCAGTCCGTCAGTTCCAGGCAGACCACGGACTGGATTGTGATGGCATCATTGGCGCCGCTACGTATGAAGCCCTCATGGGGGAAGCCATGCCGGAAAACAGGACTTCGCAGGGAGGGGCGGCTTCGGACGCTTTGCCGGCTGTTACGGCAGAAAATGAAGTCCGCGTGATCCAGCAGGCACTGGCCAATAATGGCTATACCGTCGATGTCGATGGCGTTTTTGGCGTCGGGACGGAACAGGCCATCCGCCAGTTCCAGGCCGACCACGGGCTGGAAACGGACGGTATCGTCGGCCAGTCGACTTTTTATGCCCTTACCGGGCAGGGCCTGCCCAATGGCCCTATCCGCCGTTTCGGCAACGGCGGATATAATGGCCTGGCCCGCGTCGAAAGTCCGGCGGCTACGCATATCCTCGACATTGCCAACCAGTATATCGGCGTTCCCTATATCTTTGGCGGTTCGACGCCGTCCGGCTTCGACTGCTCTGGCTTCACGCGCTACGTCTATTCGGCAGCCGGCATCGACTTGCCGCGCAGTGCCGACGAACAGTATGGCGTAGGCTATTCCGTTTCCATGGCTAACCTGCAGCCTGGCGACCTGGTCTTCTTCTCGACATATGATTCGGGCATTTCCCACGTCGGCATCTATATCGGCAATCACCAGTTCATCAATGCCGCCAGCGATGGCGTCAGCATTTCCGATATGGACAGCAGTTATTGGGCTGCCCGCTACATCGGAGCCAAACGCGTCATGTAATGTCAGAAAAACTCCTACAGAAAAATCAGAATTTTTCGGCTACCGTCAGCAAAATCCGTTCCTTATAATAGAAACCGTAAATTGCGGAATTATGATTACGGATTTTTGCAACGGAAGGAGTTTTTCACTATGTTCAACCTGATTTGGAATTTTTTCAAGACCGCTCCGGATGCTCCGCAGATGACGGATGCCGCGGCGATTAAGAAGAAATTCAATGCCATGCGCTGGCGCGTCTTTGCGTCCATTACCATCGGCTATGCCTTTTACTACATCATCCGCCAGAGTTACTCGGTCATCAAGAAGCCGCTCCTGGCTTCGGGTATCGTCACGCCGACGGAAATCGGTATCATCGGTTCTATTTTCTTTGTGACCTACGGTCTTGGGAAGTTCACCAACAGCTTCCTGGCAGACCGGATGAACAATAAGCGGTTTTTCTCATTCGGCCTGTTCATTTCCTCGCTTACCATGGTCGGCATGGGGCTGGTCAATTCCTTTGTCCCCCTGGCCGTCTTGTGGGGCCTTAATGGCTGGTTCCAGTCGTATGGTGCCGGGCCGTCTATCGTTTCCCTTAACCAGTGGTTCAGCAATAAACAACGCGGGACCTTATATGGCATCTGGTTCACGAGCCACAATCTCGGCTCTTCTTTCGCTTACTTTGCCATTGCTGCCATCGTCTCCATGTATAACTGGTCTATGGGATTCATTTCGGCCGGCATCATTTCCCTGGTCGGTACGGTCTTCATCTACTTTGGCATGAGTGACCGCCCGGAAACGCAGGGCCTGCCGAATGGGGCTGTCTACTATGGGGAAAAGACACAGGAACAGATCGACGAAGAAAAGAAAAAATCCGTCGGTGCCATGCAGTGGAATGCTGTCGTCAAGAATCCGGCCGTCTGGATCCTCGGCTTGTCCTCGCTCTGCGTCTACATTGCCCGCTATGCCATCGAAAGCTGGGGCGTCGTCTATCTGACCTCGCAGAAAGGCTATGACATCATGGGTGCTGCCGGCGTCATGGCTTACATGCAGGTAGCCGGTATCTTCGGGGCTCTGTTGTGCGGCGTCATTTCTGACAAATTCTTTAACCACAAGCGCAACATGCCGGCCTTGCTGTACGGGATTTTCTACTCCCTGTCGATTGCCGGTTTCCTCTGGGCACCGCAGTCGTTCACCATGGATATGCTGTGCATGACCTTCTACGGCTTCACGATGGGCGCCCTGGTCTGCTACATGGGCGGCCTCATGGCTGTCGATATCGTACCGAAGCGCGTCACCGGGGCAGCCATGGGCATGATCGGCCTGCTCAGTTATGCCGGCGCCGCTATCCAGGAATTCATCACTGGGAAGCTCATGACGATTACCGTCGTCAACGGCGTCAAGACCTATGATTTCGGCATGGCTACGGAATTCTGGGTCGGTGCCGCCGTCGCTTCGACCGTATTGGCCCTCCTCGTATGGAACGCCAAACCGAAAGAAGATTGATTCGTTAACTTGAAAGAGGTTGTCTTAATGTGACAACCTCTTTTTGCGCATCTCCATCCTGTATGATATAGTAAACGTAATGATTTATGGAGGTAACAGATGAAACGGGTCCTTTCACTGATCGTGCTGGTCATGCTTTCTTTGTTCTGCGCAGCCTGTGCCCGTCCGCAGGGCTATATCGACTTCACCCAGCCGCAGGATACGCATCCGGCTGCAGAGGAACCGGATACGAAGCCGCTGCGCATCGCCTTTGCGTCGGTCATGTCGCCGAAGGAAACGCGGCAGGTATACCAGCAGATCGTCAATTATATTTCGCAGCAGGAAAACCGGCCGGCCATCCTCATCCAGCGCCGGACCTATGAAGAACTGAATACGCTGCTGACCAATGGCGATGCCGACGTGGCCTTTTCTTCGACTGGGGCCTATGCGGCTTATCAAGGTCATGAGCCCATTGAGCTGCTGGCCATGACCGAGACGAATGGCTCGTCGTATTATCAGACGTACATCATTACGGCCGCAGACAGCGACATCACCGATACACACCAGCTCCAGGGGCGGGTCTTTGCCTTTACGGACCCCTTGAGCTATTCTGGCTGCCTGGCCATTACTTTCCGCCTGGCCCAGCAGGGGACGACGCCGGAGCAGTTCTTTAAGCGCTTCTTCTTCACTCACGGCCATGACAAGTCCATCTGGGCCGTGGCCAATCACTTGGCCGACGCGGCTGGCGTGGACAGCCAGATTTATGAGCTCATAGAGCAGACGAATCCCCAGCTGGCCCGGCAGGTGCGGGTGCTGGCAAAGATGCCGGAAGCGCCGACAGGGCCTATCGTCGTGCGCAGCAGCTTGGACCCGGAAGAAAAGGCGTCCTTGCGGCGGATATTCTATACGATGCACGAAAACCCCGATTTATCGCGGTCCATGAAGACTATTGTCATCGACCGCTTCGTAGCTCCCGATACGGCGGCTTATGAGCAGTTCAAGCGGCAGTATGCGGAACAGAGACGATTGGCAGGGACTTGATATGAGAAACTATACACTCTATGTAAAATTTAACGCCCTCATCGTCGGCACGATCTTTGTCTGCGGCCTGCTGGCTGCTTCCCTGTTCCTTTACTCGACGAGCACCTATATGAATCACGAACTCGATACATCCGGGCGGGAGCTGGCAGCCTCAATCAGTCAGGTCATCAGTAACGATATCCTCGTCGATGACCGCTTTGCCATGACGGAACAGCTGCTCCATGCTCAGCAGACGAATGACCAGGTGCGGTATATCCTGGTGACTTATCCCGATGGCCGTATCCTGGCCAGCACGTTTACGGACGGCCTGCCAAAGGGCTTGCCGGAACGGCGCGACGTGCAGCACGACGGAGCCGATAAGACTGTGACCTTCGACAGTACGGAAGGATATATACGGGAAGTCATCTATCCCATTGATGGCGGCCTGGTCGGCTATTTCCGCATCGGCTTGTCGGAACGGCCGATGATGCAGCTCATGTGGAAGCGCTTCGTCCAGACCATGCTGGTCATCCTGGCCATCTGTCTGGCAGCTTCCGTACTGGCTACGCGCTATGCCCGGGCTTTTTTGCGGCCTGTCCAGACCCTGGCCCAGGCTATCCGCCAGATCGGCCGCGGGAATTATAGTGTCCGCGTGCCCGTCGAGACGAAAGATGAAGTCGGGCGCCTGGCGAAAGCCTTCAATGTCATGAGCAACCGCCTGGCTGTAAAAGACCGGGAGAACTCGAAATTGCTGACCGCCCTGCGGGAAAAGGAGAAGACCCGTATCTGGCTCATCGACCAGCTCTTTTCTGCCCGTGAAGACGAACGGCGCCGCATTTCGCGGGAACTTCACGATGAGACGAGCCAGTCCATGGTATCGATGCTGGCCTATTTGCGGCTCATCATGGACCAGACAGAAGAGCCGAAGGTCCGGGAACTCGTCGCCGGTGTCCGCGATTTGACCCGCGAGACTTTGGAAGGCCTGCGCCATCTCGCCGTCAATCTCCATCCGCCCCTGCTGGATGACCTGGGCCTGGTCGTAGCCATTGAAAAGTACCTGGACACGTATCGCCAGACACAGCCGGGGCTGACCGTGACCTTCCATCATGACGGCGACATATCGCGCGTGTCCCGGCCGGTGGCCTTGTTTTGCTATCGCATGGTCCAGGAGGGGCTGACCAACATTGCCCGTCACGCCCAGGCCCATACCGTGACCATCGGGCTCCACGTCCTGCCGTCGAAGCTCACCTTGTCTGTCCGCGACGATGGCATCGGCTTCAGTGCGGACCGGGCCGAACGGGCCCGCCTGGATAACCATTTAGGACTGGTCAGTATGCGCGAGCGGACAGATGTATTGAACGGGACCTTTGCCATCGACAGCCATCCTGGCAAAGGGACGACGCTGACCATTTCCCTGCCGTTGTATTTGAGTGAGGAGGAAGAACATGAACATTCTCTTGGCTGATGACCACCGCATCTTGCGGACGGGGTTGAAACTATTGCTGGCCTCTCAGGACGACTGCCATGTCGTCGCCGAAGCCTCGAACGGACAGGAAGTCCTGGAGCGGCTGGAAGACACGCCTGTCGACGTCGTCCTGCTGGACCTTTCCATGCCGGTCATGAATGGCATCGACTGTCTGCGGGAAATCCGGCGCCGCCATTATGATGTCAAAGTCCTGGTCCTGACCATGTACAGCGAGCAGCAGTACGTCACGGAACTCATGCAGCTCGGTGCAGACGGCTATCTCTGCAAGGATACGCTCGATGCGGAACTCTTCAAAGGGCTGCGCTCTGTCGTTTCCGGACACCGCTACCTGAGTGAACGCGAAGCCCGGAGCCTCCTCGATGGCGTCCTCGACGGTGCCGGCCAGCATCCGGCCCTGTCGGCGCGGGAACAAGAAGTCCTCGTGGCCCTGGTCCATGGCCATTCCCTGTCGGCCATTGGCGACACACTGCACCTCTCGGTCAAGACCGTGTCGACTTATAAGACGAGACTCATGCAGAAATTGAACTGCAAGACCAAAGCCGAACTCGTAGACTACGCCTTGAAACACCATTTAATGTAAATCGGAAAGTCGTACGGAGAATTTGGCCGGTATACATGATTTCTTTGGATTTATAGTTTGTAGTACAGAGTTTGTAGTTTGTAGCAGATGACTTTAAAATTTTTAGCCGTCCACTACAAACTGAAAACTGCAAACTTAAAAAGGCGCTGTCTTTATGTGACAGCGCCTTTTTCTAAAACGTTTTTTCAATACTTGCGATATCTTCGTCGCTGACGGTCAGGTCCGGTCCTTGGCGCAGAGCTTCGATGGCCTGGGTATCGACGACCCAGAGGGCCGGTGCCAGTTCGGCGGCGTGGTCTTTCATCCACGTTGCGATGGCCCGGGCGCCCTGGCTATAGGGCAGGGCGGCTTTGACGTAGCGGAAGTGGGAGCGGGGAACGGCTTTCATCGGCTGTTTCCATACTTCTTCGATTTCCAGGGTATAGTCACATTCGTGATAGCCGTTAGATACGGCTTCGCGGCCGATGTCTTCCGTGTTCTTCTGGCCCATGTCGAGGAGCAGGTAGTCGTAGAGCAGGACTTGTTCCCATTTTGCCTTAAAGATATCCCGTTCAGGGAGAATCTGGCACGGGTCTTCGCTGTACAGGCGCAGCAGGTCCAGGACGAAGCGGAAGCGGTGGCGCTTGAAGGTGAAGTTCACGGCGTCGACATAGATTTCCCGCATGCGGATATACTGTTTCGTCTGTTCGCGGAAATCGCTGTCAAAATAGCTGATCGGCGTCTCGTGGCGGATATACTCGAACAGTTTCTCTTCCAGGACCATCCCCTTTTTGAGGGCTGCCCGGCGGTCGGCCGGGGCTGCCAGGGGATTGCGGAAGGTACGGTTCAGCCGGTCCAGATAGTTCAGGCAGGCCGTTTCCAGGGCCAGGGCGCTGAAGGGGCCGTTATCATGCTGATGTGAAAAAATTTCGTCTTTTTCTGCTGCCGATAGCAATGATGTGGACATCGTGATCTACTCCTCTGAAAGGTAAGGATGTTCGGCTGCGGCACTCTGGATGGCCGCGTTGGCATCCTTGAAATAATCTTTAAACGACTGTACCCATGTCCGGGATGGGTGCGATAAATAGCCCTTGCTTTTCCAGATCAGGGCCAGGGTCCAATAGAGATGGGGCTGGACGAGGGGGACGGAGACGGCAAGGTCCGGTGAAATCCGCTGACAGATCGTGTGCGGCATCAGGGAAATCCCCAGGCGGCCGGCAACCATCTGGGCCAGGAAGTCCCAGTTGCTGGAACGGCAGACGATCTTCGGATGGGCCATGATTTCCTGGAAAGCCGAACGCAGGTAGGGATTCAGGGAGAATCCGCTTGGGTAGAAGACGAACGTTTCGTCTTTGATATCCGACAAGGTCAGCGATGGCTGGGAGGCCAGGGGGTGATCCGGCCAGAGAACGACGTCGAGAGGTTCTTCGTGGAAGATGAAAAATTCATAAGGAATTTCTGTCGTAATCGGCAGGGCGACGAACCCGACCTGGATGAGGCCGTCATCAATGGCGGATACGACGTCTTGGGAACCGACTTCCTTCATTTCCAGTTCGATTTTGGGATATTTGTTGATGAAATGGGCGATGAACGGCGCGATGACGGAAGAGCCGATCATAGGCGGTACGCCGACGGACAATTTACCGGCATTGAGCAGCTGTGGCGACTCCATTTCTTCATTTAGCTGGGTGAATCCCTTGATGAGTTCTTCGATTTTAGGGAGCAAATAGGAACCCGTTTCCGTAAGCTCTACATTTTTCCCCTTGCGGTCGAAGAGCTGGACACCCCAGTGTTCTTCCAGGGCTTTGATCCCCTTGCTGATCGACGGCTGGCTGATGTGCAGCGATTTTGAAGCTTTGGTAAAGCTTTTTTTGTGAGCGACTTCGATGAAGTATGTCAGTTGGAATAAATCCATGATATAATGTTTCACCTCTCTTTAGTATTCTTATAGTTTACCATATTACGGAATGAAAATCCAATGATGTATACTTCTTTATAAATGGCGGTACTAAGCCATTTTAAAGCAATCTGTGTTTCTGTAGGCTGTCTAATTGTTAACGATAATTTGTACGAATTAATGCGCCCCTCTATATTTAGGGCGGCCAATCGTTGTATAATATAAAATAGAATGGAGGAGGGATGGTTATGGCACGGCGATGGATCATGCATGTCGATATGGATGCGTTTTATGCTTCTGTAGAACAACGGGATAATCCGGCCCTGAAGGGCCTGCCGGTCATCGTTGGCGGCCTGATGGAGCGGGGCGTCGTCGCAACGGCGTCTTATGAAGCCAGGGCTTATGGCGTCCATTCAGCCATGAGCATGAAACTGGCCCGCAGGCTCTGTCCGAATGGCGTCTTCCTGCCTGTGCGCATGTCCCATTACCGGCGCATTTCCCATCAGATACGCCTGATCCTGTCCCATTACTCGCCCTTCATCGAACCGCTGGCCCTGGATGAGGCCTTCCTCGACGTCTCCGGCATGGAGCGCCATTATCCGGATATCGTCGACATGGGCAAAGCCGTAAAGGAAGAAATACGGCGGACGACGGGCCTCGTCGCATCGGCTGGGATAGCACCGAATAAGTTCCTGGCCAAACTGGCATCGGACCTTCGCAAACCGGATGGCCTGGTCTGGATTCCCTATGGGACTGAGCGGCAGATATTGGCACCCTTGCCGCTGAGCCGTCTGTGGGGCGTCGGTAAGGTGACCGAAGAGGCCCTGCAAAAAGCGGGCTATCATACTATCGGCGACATCGCCGCGGCCAGTCCCGAAACGCTCCAGCCCATCGTAGGCAATCAGGCCCAGCGGATTTACCGCTTGTCCCTGGGCCAGGATAACCGGCCGCTGGAAGTACGGCGGCGGCCCCAGTCTGTCGGCAATGAGCATACGTACAGCCATGACCTGACGCGCGACGCCGAAGTGGATGAACAGTTCCGCCTCCTGGCCAACGAAGTGTCGTGGCGGCTGCGGCAGAACCGGCTCATGGGACGGACCATCACCATCAAGATACGCTATGCCTCTTTCAAGACCATTACCCGCTCTTTGACGCTGCACAGCATAGGGACCTGTTCGGAAGAACAGTTATATTTTTCGGCAAAAAAATTGTATAATAAGAGCAGAGGTCATGAGCCCATCCGCCTCCTGGGCCTGACGGTCAGCCAGCTCCAGGCCTATCAGGTGCAGGGCGACTTGTTCTCGGAAGATGAAGAGACGAAGGCGAAAGTGACGGAAGCCATCGACAAGCTGCAGAAACGCTTTGGCCGCACGGCCATCATGAAAGGATTTCTTTGGGAAATGTCCCATGAAAAAGATACATAAGAACGATAAAGAAGGAGTTTTTGTTATGGCAATTTTTAAAGTAGCTGCCCACACGGGTGATAACAATAACGGGTACATCGAATACGATACAGAGACGAAAGAACTCGGCGTCCACTTGAACGACGACGTCATGAATGAACGGGCCCGCCAGTATTTGACGACAGAAAAAGTCTTGCACCAGTATACGGATTTAGCGCAATATAAGACCATCAGCACCGTCCCGACATCGAGCCTGGAAATGCTGAAACTGGCCTTGTGCTATATCTGGCGGGCTACGGGCATTCACATTGATTGGAGCCGCCCTGTCGATTAAGGGATAAGCCTCCACCATAATCTATAAACAATTTATCCACATTTCCTGTGCACAAGGGTGACAGAAATGTGGATATTTTTTTGTGAAGCGCACGGTTATGCTGATTTTTTCAGGTGCATACTTTTTGGGGATTCGCAGGGAAAATGTGGATAACTTTCGTGGATAAATGTGTACCTCCGGTGAAAACGGCCTGAAAACGGGATGATTACGCGATTTTTGACGGGCGAACAAATGGCGCAGATAATGTGCATAATTCTTGAAAAAATGTGGATAAATGCTCTCGGCAAGTTATGCACAATATGTGGATATATTGTGGAAAGGTATGCACAGGTGAACAAAGCATAAAATAGCCATTCTGACAGTGTGTGCACAACTTATCCACTTCATTTATCCACAATTTCCACAGCCTTGCCGTTTGTGGTATACTGGAGGCAATGAACACATTAGGAGGAAATCAACATGAAAGCTATCATCGACGGACTCATTGTCCTGCCGAACGAAATCATTAACGGTCACGTCATTATGTATGAAAAGGATATCTGGCGCATCGTACCGCGCAAGCAGTTCCGGGCCGGCATGTGCTCGGAATTCATCGATGCCAATGGCGGCTTCGTCGTACCGGGATTCATCAATGAACACATCCACGGCTGTGCCGGTGCCGACACTATGGATGACGATAACCAGGCCCTGAAGACCATGCAGCAGGCCCTGCCGGCGACGGGCGTTACGTCCTTCGTACCGACGACGATGACTATGGAACAGGGACGCATCGAGAAAGCCCTCAGCCGGATCCGCCAGGCCCGGGATGACTATCAGGGCGGCGCCCAGGTATTGGGCGCTCATATGGAAGGGCCTTTCATCAGCCCGGCCTACAAAGGCTCCCAGGCGGAAGAAAATATCCAGACTGCCGATTTTTCCTGGCTCGAACCATATGCCGACGTCATCAAGATCATCACCCTGGCACCGGAAACATTGAAGAACAAGAAATTCCTGAAGGACTGCCAGGACCACGGTATTATCGTGTCCATCGGTCACACGGCGGCCGATTTCGACCAGGCCATGGACTGCATGGACGCCCTCGGCAGCTGCCATGTTACGCATTTATATAATGCTATGACGCCGTTCCACCATCGCAGACCCGGTGTCGTCGGCGCAGCCCTGCTCCATAAGGGCGCCTGCTGTGAATTGATCTGCGACGATTTGCACGTCCATCCGGCAGCGCAGAAACTGGCCTATCAGATGAAGGGCCGCGACGGCCTCATCCTGGTCACCGACTCGTTGCGGGCCTGCCTGCAGGGCGATGGCGAATCCAGCTTGGGTGGCCAGCAAGTCTTCGTCAAGAATGGTGAAGCCCGCTTGGCTGACGGGACCCTGGCTGCCAGTATTGTCCCCATGAACGAAGTGGTCCTCCATTTCCTCATTAATTCCGGCGCCTCCATTCCCGATGTCGTCGCCATGGCTACGGTCAACCCGGCCAAAGCCCTCGGTGTCTACGACCGCATCGGTTCCCTGGAAGAAGGGAAGCAGGCGGACATTACCATCCTGGACAGCAACGATTTCCATGTAAAACAGACGGTCATCGCCGGGGAGCTGGCATATAATGAAGAAGCCTAATACGAAGAGCGGCATTTTCCTGGCCCTGGCTATCCTGGTGCTGGCAGCCATCGGCGCCTGGTTCTTCTGGGACCGTTCGCCGTCGCCAGCGGGCCCGGCAGGGCCCTCTAAAGGCGCTGTTCAGGAAGATGAAGCATCGCAGCTCGTCGCCAAGATGTCACCGGAAGTAAAGATCGGCCAGCTCATGATGATCGGCCTGGCCGGGACGACCAGGGCCAGCGCCAGCTGGAATACTGCCATGCCGGGAATGTTATCTTATTCGACCGCAATATGGATACACCCGAACAGGTCCAGCATTTGACAAAAAAAATAGACACGACGATCCGCAAGAAGAGCGGCGTCATGCCTTTCATTGCCCTCGATCAGGAAGGAGGCCAGGTCTTGCGCATGCGCAAGGCCTTCCCGCCCGTACCGTCTGAACAGTCCATCGGCCAGAGCGGCCAGCCGGCCCAGGCGAAACAGTGGGCCGTCACGACAGGCGATGCCCTGAAAAAGCTGGGCATCAACGTCAACTTTGCGCCTGTCGTCGACCTCGGTTCTCAGGCTGAACGGTCGTACAGCCTCGACCCTGGCGTCGTGACCCAATTCGCCCATGAAGCCATTGCCGGCTACGAACAGACGGGAATCTGGTGTTCCCTCAAGCATTTCCCGGGCATCGGCAAAGTCAAGACGGATCCCCATATCGACGGCGACAGCGTCAACAGTTCCAAGGATGACTTGATGAAGCAGGATTTGAAGCCTTTTGAAAACCTCATCAAGAGCGAAGACAATCAGAAAATGTTCATCATGGTTTCGAACGTCACCTTCCCGGCGCTGGACCCCAATCTTCCGGCCTGTGTCTCCAAGCCGATCATGACCGATTTATTGCGCAACACTTTCGGCTACCAGGGACTCATCGTTTCCGACGATATGGAAATGGGCGCCATGGCCAAGCACTATGCCTTTGCCGACATGAGCGTCATGGCCATCAAGGCCGGTGCCGATATGGTCCTGGTCTGCCATGAATATGCCCACGAACGGGAAACATATGACGGTCTCTTGAAGGAA
The DNA here is from genome assembly GCF_046614755.1 of Megasphaera indica. Classification (NCBI taxonomy): domain Bacteria; kingdom Bacillati; phylum Bacillota; class Negativicutes; order Veillonellales; family Veillonellaceae; genus Megasphaera; species Megasphaera indica. The sequence goes on along the minus strand of NZ_JBKKJR010000010.1, from coordinate 16,292 downwards.
TATAAGAGCAACGCGGAATTCCGGGCCTTAGTCGATGAAAAAGTAACCCGCATCGTCCGCACGAAACTGAATCATCAATAGCTGCCGTTTCGATGCAGCAATAGATACAACGCGCCCAGCATACCGGCGTCGTTCTGCCGTTTGGCGAAGGCCAGTCCCTTAGGCGGCAGCATCATGGCTGGCAATCGCGCCGCCAGGGCTGTTTCCAGCTTCGGCCTCAGGATATCCTCTTGGGCCATGATGCCGCCGCCGAGGACGATGCCATCGGGATTGCACAGGCAGGCGATATTGGCCAGGCCATCGGCCAGATTCTGGCAGAATGTATCGAGGACCGCTGCTGCCGTGGCATCTCCCTGACGGACCCAGGCAAAGCAAGTACGGCCGTCGACCTTTTCCGGGTCGGCGGCTTTTTTGCATGCCATTTCCCGGCAGAGGTATGTTGCCGAAGCGACGTCGTGGAGGCGGCCGGCAGGGACGCGCATATAGGCGATTTCCCCGGCAGACCGGCAGGCTCCGTGGAGGATATGGCCCTTTTCGATGAAGGCCCCGCCGATACTGGTGCCGACGGTCACGGCGAAGAGGGAGTCCATGTCCCGGCCGGCGCCGAGCCACCATTCTCCCAGGGCGGCGCAGTTCGTGTCGTTTTCGACGATACAGGGGAGCTGGAATTCATTTTCCAAGAGCGATTTCCAGGCCGTCCCCGTATAGTCCGGGATGGACAGGGCGTAGTCGACGGCCCCTCTTTCCGTGTCGATGATGCCGGCTGTCGAGATGCCGATGCCCGCTAAGGGATGGTCGGCCAGCTGGCGCTGGATGAGCGAGCGGACTTTGTGGACAATGCCCGGACCGCCGCCCGTCGCCGCTTCTGTTGGCAGGCTGCCTTTCTTATGGAACCGGCCCGTTTCGTCGATGAGGCCGAATTTGATGGCTGTACCACCGATATCGATGCAGCTGTAAATCATGAGTATACACTCCTTCCTGAGATTATACATAAATTATACATAGATTTGACCTTTTCTATGTATAGGGGCTTTATACTTATCGTGTCGAATATGTTACAAAATTCAGGAGGTCACGATATGAAACGACAATGGTTAAAACGAGTAATTCTTTCCATGGTAGCCTGCGGCTCATTAGCAGGATTCATTCCCGGAGTACAGGCGGCAGATGTCCGCATCCTTCCCGTCGATAATGCGAAATTCCTGGCTGGTGCCAAATTCGATTTCGACGTCGAAGTATCGAAAGCAAAGAATCTGAAGAATGTCGACATCACGGTCAATGGACAGAAAGCTGATAAATTCTTTGGTCAGAAATTAGATGCCAAAGATTTAGGCAACGGCGTCATTTCATATCGTGCCAATCAGGTCGATTTCCCCAAAGCCGGTGCCTATACGGTAAAAGCGACGGCTACCGATGCCGATGGCGCTAACTCGGCCGATGCCCGCTATACCGTCGTTCAGGACAAAGCTCAGCGCCAGGCCAAGAACGTCATCCTCTTCGTCGGCGACGGCATGTCCCTGCAGGCCCGCGAAATGGCCCGTATTATTTCTAAAGGCATGACCAACGGCAAGTATAATGATTTACTGGCCATGGAAAAAATGCCCCATAACTGCCTGATTACGACCAGCGGTTACGATTCCCTGACGACAGACAGTGCCAACTCGGCGTCCGCCTATGCAACAGGTCATAAATCCGTCGTCAACGCCTTGGGCGTCTATGAAGACTCCACGAAAGACCCCTTCGATGATCCGCGCGTCGAAAATATTTCGGAAATCGTAAAACGCAGCCGCGGCATGTCTGTCGGCATCATCACCCAGGCCGAATCGACAGACGCCACGCCGGCAGCTATGGTCGGTCATACGCGCCGCCGTGCCAACCAGGATTACCTCGCTTCGGAATACCTCGAAGATTATCATCGCCCGGACGTCATCATGGGTGGCGGTTCGCGCCGTTACATCCCGCAGTCCGAACAGGGCTCGAAGCGCCATGACAACCAGAACGTCATCCAGGAATTCAAGGATAAAGGCTATACCTTCGTCAGCAATTCTAAGGAAATGATGGCCGCTCCGGATAATAAACCGCTCCTGGGCCTGTTCCATCCGAGCACGATGAATGTCTATGTCGACCGTGAAATGCTCAAGAACCCGGAAGTCCTCGGCAAATATACGGACCAGCCGAACCTCATTAACATGACCAAGAAATCCCTGGATATCCTCAGCAAGAACCCGAAAGGCTTCTTTGCCATGATTGAAGGCGCATCCATCGACAAACAGCTCCACGCCATGGATTGGCAGCGCGCAACGTATGACACCATCGAATTCGACAAGGCCATCGAATACGCCCAGAAATGGAATAAAGAACACGGGGACAACACGCTGATCATCGTCGTCGCCGACCATGCTCACGGCGCTTCCATTACCGGGACCTACCATGAACGGGATGGCAAGAAGGGCCTGGCAGCTGTCCGCACTTATGCCGACTCCATCTTCCCGACCTTCAAAGATGCCAACCACGATGGCTTCCCGGATAATCCGGATCCCGATGTCACCCTGGCCATCCAGTATGCCAACCATCCGGAATATTACGAAAACTTCCACTTCCAGCAGAAACCGACACTGCCGACTGTTTCTCAGACCGTTACCAAACAGGAAGCTCAGCAGGCTGGCGATAAGACCGAATACCATCAGGTATCGACAGTCGTCGAAAAAGCCAATCCGGCCCGCCATCACGACGGCGATCCCTGGGAACTCGTACCGGCCAACATCCCCGATACCATCGGTGACGAATGCCATGCTGCCGACGACGTACCGCTCAACGCAGAAGGTCCTGGCTCGGAGTACTTCCAGGGCGTCATGGACAACACCGAAGTATTCTTTGGCATCATGAGAGCCCTCGGCATCGATGCCACGAAAAATGTGAAATAATTAGTGGTTCGTGGCTAGTGACTCGTAGGCGGCCCGCAGTGGCTCTCTTCATAGGAGAGCTGTCAGCGAAGCTGACTGAGAGGTTGCTCTTTTATAGTTTGTAATTCGGAGTATGTAGGGGGCGCCACGTGGGCGACCCGTTAGGGATTTGGATGATTCTTCTAGCAAACAGGGCAGGAAATCGTACATATCCCAGAGCGGGCGCCCCACGTGGCGCCCCTACAAGAAAAGGCGCTGTCTTCGTGCGACAGCGCCTTTTTATTATTTCCCTAACACGCCTTCCAGGAAGGAAGCGGTATCTGCCATATAGCTGGCTTCATAGCCTTCGATATCGCCTTTATCGCAGTGGGCTGCGAATTCCGGGTCGATCGGCAGTTTGGCCGTATGGGGGATATCATATTTCTGTGCCGATTCTTCGACGTGGCTCTTGCCGAAGATGGACAGTTTTTCATGACAATGAGGACATTCAAAATAGCTCATGTTTTCGATGAGACCCAGGACTGGGACGTGCATCATTTCCGACATGTTCAGTGCTTTTTCGACGATCATGGAAACGAGTTCCTGCGGCGATGTGACGACCAGGATGCCGTCCATGGGCAGGGACTGGAAGACCGTCAGCGGGACGTCGCCCGTTCCCGGCGGCATGTCGACGAACATGTAGTCGATATCGCCCCAGATGACATCGGTCCAGAACTGCTTTACCGCACCGGAAATGACCGGGCCGCGCCATACGACAGGAGCCGCTGCGTCTTCGAGCAGGAGGTTCATGGACATGACCTTGATGCCCGTCTTGGTCGTTACCGGATAGATACCGTTTTCATCGCCCGTAGCGTGGTCGGTCAGGCCGAAGACTTTCGGAATCGACGGGCCCGTGATATCGGCATCGAGGATAGCCGTCTTGAAGCCGCGGCGCTGCATTTCAACAGCCATGAGGGACGTTACCAGGGATTTACCGACGCCGCCTTTACCGCTGACGACAGCGATGACATGCTTGATGTGCGAGCCGGCATGAGGAGCAGCCTGCAGGCTCTGGGGCTGTGTGCGTTCAGCGCAGGAGCTGCCGCAGCTGGAACAGTCGTGTGTGCAATTTTCACTCATTGGGATCATTCTCCTTTGTGTTATTTTTTCCGGCGCGGCAACAGGTATGGCAACACGTGCCGGAACGTTCACAAACTTGGATATGGCCGCCTTCGATGACGAGGCGTTTGCCATGGATGAGGGCGTCGGCCAACTTGTGTCGGGCCGAATCGTAAATACCGGTTACCGTCGTGCGCGCCACATTGATCTGAGCGGCACACTGTTCCTGCGTCAGGCCGACCCAGTCGATGAGGCGGATGACTTCATATTCGTCAATGCCCATGACAATCACATCGTCTGACTGTGCGCCATCTATAGGCTCGAAAGCCGCCGAAACAGGCAACGAACAGACCCGTCGGCACCGCGGTGGTCTCGGCATAGTACCCCCTCCTTTACGCTTTTTATTATAGATTTATAGATGACATATGTCAACATTGTAAGGGGGCTATGACGCATTTTCGGATAAAAAATGTCGAAATAACGCTTGCAAATCAATTATTATCGTGATAATATTTTATTAGTAAAAAATAAAGCTATCTTACAGGAGGTATTTCCATGAACGTAATTGTTTCCCCTAATGCACCGAAAGCCATCGGTCCTTATTCGCAGGCTATGGTATCGAATGGTATGTTGTATATTTCCGGGACGGCTGGTGTCGATCCGCAGACGGGTAAACTCCAGGAAGGTATTGAAGCCCAGACGGAACAGGCTGTCAAAAATATTGCCGCTATCCTCGAAGCAGCCGGTTCGGACTTCTCGAAAGTCGTCAAGACGACGTGCTTCCTCTATGACATGAAAGACTTTGCCGCTTTCAACGCCATTTACGAAAAAACTTTCATCAGCAAACCGGCCCGCAGCTGCGTAGCCGTCAAAGAACTGCCGGCTCATTTCCTCTGCGAAATCGAAGTCATTGCAGAAGTGTAAGTATTAGTTTGGAGTTCGGAGTTTGTAGTTTGTAGAAAATGGCTTTAAATTTAAAACCAGCGGCTAACCACTAACTGCTAGCCGCTTAAACGTTTTGCGTTCGTAGTTCATCGGTCATCGCGATGGGGTGATATTTTTAATCCCGTACGACAAACGATGAACAACCTACGATCAACGTAAAAAGAGGCTGTCTTTATGGGGTGGCCTCTTTTTTCTTGCCCTATACATTCTCATTGTGATAAAATTTTCTTATACTACATAGGGGAAGTGACGTCATGACTATTTTAGAGATGTATAAACGTATCGTGCCTTTTTTGGGAGCGGCCCTGGGGAAGGATTGTGAAGTCGTCCTTCATGATCTGCGCTATCCCGATGAATCGGTCATCGCCATTGCCAATGGCGACATCAGCAGCCGCAAACTGGGAGCTCCGGCGACGGATTTTATTTTGAAACTCATGCAGGTCGGTAAGAAAAGGGATCAGGAATATATGACCAATTACTACGGGAAGAGCGTCAACGGCCATACCCTGCGGTCTTCGACTTTTTTTATTCATGATGAGGAGGATAATATCATTGGGGCCCTTTGCCTGAATTATGATGTCCAGCGCTATCTGGACGTGCGGAAACAACTGGATGCCCTCATCTTGATGGACCCTGGGAAACACATTGACGGCATGCCTCAGGATAACACTAAGAAGGAAGATGACCATTTCCTGAGCGTCGAAATCTCAGAAAGCATGTATCCGACCGTAGACGATGCCATCCAGCACCTCATCCAGCGGACCCTGGCCCCTTACGGGACCGAGGCCAAACGCCTATCCCAGGCAGAACGCCTGACTGTCGTCGAAGACCTTTACAAGAACGGCCTCTTCGTCCTCAAAGGCAGCGTCTATGCCCTGGCCCAGATATTGGGCGTTTCGGAACCGACGATTTACCGCTACTTGAACCGTATCAAGAAAGAAAATCACAACGCACAGGGGTGAGCAAAATGGATTTAGGGAATTGGAGAGACTTCTTTTCATCTAAAATTTACAAGCGTGGCGAACGCTATTACGAAGAAGGCGACGTCTCCAATCTGAAGTGCACGGAGAAGCAGATAACGGCCGACGTCTATGGCAGTGATATATATGAAGTCACTATCGATTTGGAAGACGGCCAGGTCGAAGGGATGGACTGCACCTGTCCCTATGCCGAACAGGGAGAATATTGCAAGCACATGGTCGCCGTACTGCTGGCCGCTGAAGACGAAGAACTGGATGAAGCGGCTGATGCTGGACAGAAAAAAGCATCGTGGTAGGATATCTTGCAGCGCCTGTCTGAATCAGATTTGCGTAACTTTTTCTTTCAATTAGCCGAAGATAATCGGGCTTTGCAGAAGAAAATCGTACTAGATTTTTCCAGGGGCAAACCGTCTGCTAAGGAAATGCATCGATATGAACGCGAAATAGACCGGGTATTGGCTTCTTACGACCTCTTGGGATATATTGAATATAATGCCAGTAAGGCTTTCGCTGACAAGGTCCTTGATTATTTGAGCAGCACCATACCGCCGCTGATTAAGCGCTCTTGTACGATGGAAGCATTGGAACTGGTCAATATCATGGCGTCCAATGTGGCGGATATATCTTTTGAAGATGAAGATGACCAGCAGCTCTGTCTGGATGAATGTCGAGCTTACTGGGCCGATATCATTGGCCATGCCAAAACGGAAGACGTGCCGAAGCTGCATCGATGGTTTATACAGCAGATGGATGCAATCAAAAACAAGGGCAATGAGCTATACGGCTATTACGAAGAGGTGCTGTATAATGACTTCGATGACCCGGCGTCCTTGAAATGGAAACTTGAACGGATTGATGCGGAAATCGAGCACTATGAATCGACAAAATCCGACCAAAACGATTCTGTATTGTTTATTTGAAAAAACTCAGCACCTATCCTGAAGGCCTGGAATTGGCCCGCAAAATCGCTCAAGAATGGTGTGAAACCTACCGGAACCGCCGGGCCATGAAAGACGAACTGTCCAAAGCGGGCTTCTAAAAAGGCTCGCCTCATAGGAGAACTGACCGCCTGAGGCGGTCTGAGAGGTTGATTTTCTTGATAACATATAAAATTCCCTGATGCTAGCTATTATTTAGATGGCATCGGGGAATTTTTTTATGCAAGAATGAAAAGTCGCGCAGAAAAATGTAGAGATAGACGCAAAAGTTGCGCGAAAAAATGTTATAATAAGGAAAAGACTTTCTGTTTAGGGGGTGGAATCTTGGAAAGAGAATTAATGAAATCATTGGTAAAGTGGAAAACGGCGCCTCGTCGGAAACCGTTGATTTTGAAAGGAGCTCGCCAAGTTGGCAAGACTTGGCTCATGAAAGAGTTCGGACGCCGATATTTTCAGAATGTAGTGTACATCAACTTCGATAATAATCCACGGATGCAGCAGATTTTTGAACAAGACTATGATATCCGCCGCATTTTATTAGCTTTTCAGGTAGAAACTGGTGAAAGTATCCGGCCTCAAGAAACTTTGATTATCTTAGATGAAGTCCAGGAAGCGCCACAAGCGATTTCTGCGTTAAAGTATTTTTGTGAAAATGCACCGGAGTACCCTGTAATAGCTGCCGGCTCTTTATTAGGGATTGCTCTGCATAAAGGTATTTCATTCCCTGTTGGAAAAGTGACGACAATGCAATTGTATCCGCTATCTTTTTATGAATTTTTACGGGCTGTCCATGAAGAGCGCTTAGCGGATTTATTGGACCAGCGCGATCCGGCTATGCTGAAAGTATTTCATGACCGTTTTGTCACCTGGCTCAAGAATTATTATTATATCGGGGGTATGCCGGAAGCGGTAGCCGCTTTTGCAGAAACGGCTGATTATAGTGTTGTGCGGCAGATTCAAAATGACTTGATTACCCTATATGAAGCGGATTTTAGTAAGCATATCATCACAGCGGAGATTCCTCGTGTCCGAATGGTATGGAACGCCATCCCGCTTCAATTAGCAAAGGAAAATAAGAAATTTTTCTTTGGACAGGTAAAAAAAGGGGCACGGTCTAAAGATTTTGAAATTGCCATAGAATGGCTTGTCGATTGTGGATTGATTGCTAAGGTGAATCGTGTTTCCAAACCAGCCATGCCACTTAAAGCCTATGCCGAACAGAACGCATATAAACTTTTTTTCTTAGATGTGGGCTTATTAGCGGCCATTAGTGAATTGGACGTGCGTTCCCTTCTGGATGGAAACGATATTTTTGTAGAGTTTAAAGGGGCTTTGACAGAACAGTACGTTTGCCAGCAACTACTTTCTGAAACATCGTATAATCCTTATTACTTTACGTCTCCCAGTAATCGGTATGAAATCAATTTCATGATTCAGAAAGGGAGAGAGGTCATTCCACTGGAAGTTAAAGCGGAACAGAATTTACAATCCAAGAGCTTAAAGGTCTATGTTGAAAAATACCATCCAGCAAAAGCTATCCGATTTTCCATGAGTGATTATCAGGAACAGGAATGGGTAACGAATATTCCCTTATTTGCGATTCGCTGGATTACCTAACGACTAGCCACTAATTAGCCTGTTTTCCCCTTTACTGCTATTTGAACCGTATCAAGAAAGAAAATCATAACATACAGGGGTGAAAAACATGAAAATTTATAAGAAGCGGTTAATGGACGAAAGGCTCGCCTCATAGGAGAGCTGGCCGCCCAAGGCGGTCTGAGAGGTTGATATTTATTTGAGATTGTCCTTTTACAGAAAACTAAATATAACGAAAATATAAATATCCTGCTAAAATATTTTGTTTTTGGCAGGATATTTTTTTGACTTTGTAAGTGCATTACAAAAGAACAACCATCAATATATATTTATTACAAAAAGACATATCAATAAATATTGCAAAATAATTATTACTATGATAATATTTTATTAACAATAAAGAGGGGCATACAAGCCATACGTAATAACTGTATCTTGTGTGGAATGAAGGGATTACACTATAAAAGGAGATTGATAGAATGGAACAGACAGTACAGTGTCCTGATAAAGGACACGTTTTGGGAAAGGAAAAGCTGACCCGATGGGAAAAAGCGGGTATGACCAAAGCACAGTGGAAAGAAGCTGTAAAGTTTGATAGTACCGACTGGGGCTGGGTCATTATGAGTATCGGCATGGCTATCGGTGCTGGCATCGTATTTTTACCGGTACAGGTAGGCTTGGCAGGGATTTGGATTTATCTCCTATCTTCTATTATCGGTTATCCGGCTATGTATCTTTTCCAGCGATTATTCATTAATACATTGGCAAAATCTGAACGATGCGAAGATTATCCCAGTGTCATTGGCAATTACCTGGGCAAGAACTGGGGCTTGTTTTTAGGCCTTCTCTACTTCCTGATGCTCATTATCTGGGTCTTTGTCTATTCGACAGCCATCAATAATGACAGTGCGTCTTTCTTAGTCACCTTTGGTGTGACAGATCATTCGCTGGCTAAAAATCCGTTATACGGGCTGGCCATTATTTGTGCTCTTGTCGCCATTGCATCTCGTGGTGAAAAAGTACTCTTCAAAATTTCGACGCTGATGGTCTTGACGAAGTTGTGTGTCGTAGCTGTATTGGGCATCATTATGGTTCAGCATTGGAATTTAGCGAATGTAGGCAGCTTTCCCGATTTTGGCTATCTCATCAAGCAGACCATCATCATGTTGCCCTTCACGCTGACATCTATTTTGTTCTTGCAGAGTTTGAGCCCGATGGTTATTTCTTATCGTTCCCATAATAAGTCGATTGAAGTCGCCCGGTACAAGGCTTTGCGGGCTATGAATATCGCTTTTGGCGTGCTCTTTGTCACCGTATTTTTCTATGCTATTTCGTTCAATTTGGCTATGGGCCATGACCAGGCTGTTATGGCTTATGAAAACAATATTTCTGCTTTAGCATTGGCTGCCCAGGGGATTCCCGGCACTTCCATTAAGATCATGAGTTTGATTTTAAATATTTTTGCTGTCGTTACGGCCTTCTTCGGTGTCTTTCTGGGCTTCCGTGAAGCTTGCCGTGGCATTGCCATGAACTGTTTGAAACGTATCATGCCGGAAGATAAGATTAATGTCCGTGCCGTTTCGTTGGGCATCTTGGTCTTTGCGGTTCTCGTGTCGTGGGGCGCCATTATTCTCAATGCTCCCGTTTTGAGCTTTACTTCCATCTGCAGTCCTGTTTTTGGCATGATCGGTTGCTTGATTCCGGCTTATCTCGTCTATCGGGTGCCGCGGCTGCATGACCTGAAAGGTGTTTCGCTGTATCTCATCATTGCAACGGGCATCTTGCTGATTATCTCGCCGTTCCTGGCTTTTTCGTAAGCTTGTAACGGATTTCATAGATTGATTTTTTAGGAGTGATAATAATGGAAACCTGTACTATGTGGAATAAAATGATTGAAATCATGAAGCAAGATATCAAACCGGCTACGGGATGTACGGAACCGATTTCCCTGGCTTTTGCAGCGGCTACGGCGGCGAAAGAATTGGGAGAACCCGTACAATCTGTCAAAGCCTTTGTTTCCGCTAATTTGATGAAAAATGGGATGGGCGTCATGGTTCCTGGAACCGGCATGCCAGGATTGGCTATTGCCGCTGCTGTCGGGGCTCTGGGCGGTGATGCTGATGCAGGCCTCCAGGTCCTGAAATCCTTGACGCCTGATGTGGTAGCCCAAGGGAAACAAATGGTAGCCGATGGCAAGGTCACCGTTGGTGTCAATGAAACGACAAAACATATCCTTTATTCGGAGGCCAACGTCTATGGAGAAAGCCGCCATGTCCGCGCCGTCATCGTCGATAGCCATACGAACGTCGTCTTAATCGAAAAAGATGGGCAGGTCATTTTTGAAAAACAAGCGAGCTGTGATAATGGCGAAGCCGATAAAATTGCTTTTTTGCAGTCCCTCTCGATCAAAGATATTTTGGAATTTGCTGAAAACATTCCCCTTGCCAATATCCAGTTCATCAAAAATGCAGAAAATTTGAATGATGCCTTGTCTAAAGAAGGTTTGACCGGGAAATATGGCCTGCGCATTGGCTGCACCATGGAAAAACACATTAAAGAAGGCTTGCTGGCAGGCGATTTGGCCCGTGAAATCCAAGTCCGCACGGTAGCTGCTTCGGATGCCCGCATGGGTGGCGCTGCTTGTCCGGCTATGACCAATTCCGGTTCTGGCAACCAAGGGATTACCGTGTCCGAGCCGGTAACGGTTGTCGCTGACCATATCAAAGCCTCTGGTGAAGAACGCGTCCGGGCCCTGGCTTTGGCCAGTATGGTAGCTATCTATGCTCACAGCTATTTGCCCAAGCTATCTGCTTTCTGCGCGACCGTTACGGCTGCCATGGGGGCAACGGCCGGCATGGCCTGGCTCCTTGACCGCAAGACGCCCTATCAGACTATTTGCAAAGCCATTTCGTCCATGAATGGTGGCATCGTCGGCATGGTCTGCGATGGCGCTGCCGATAGCTGTGCCATGAAAGTTGCTTCGGCAGCAGAAATCGCTTATCGTTCAGTCCTTATGGCCTTAGCCGGTATCCGCGTAGAAGGTACGGATGGACTCGTCGCCGATACGGCTGATGAATGTATCCGCAACGTAGGTCTTTTAGCCTCCAATGGGATGCAGCAGACCGATTGTGAAGTCTTGCACATCATGTTGAACAAAAATAAAGAAGTTGCCGGGGCATAATTTCCCTGACAAAATAAAAAATCCCCTGATACTATCATGCTGTAGGGATAGCATCAGGGGATTTTTTATTTTCTGCGCAGATGAATGGAGAAACCGCCTACTGTTTCTTTTAAGAAGGCGACTTTAATATTTCCTTTTTCGTCGCGATAGCAATGGTCTTCATCCAAAGCGATTCCCTGCCGTTGATAGAAGGCTAAGGCGCGGGGCATATCTCGGGTATCAATGCAGATGTGTCCGTTCGTACCTGGCATTTCATGGTCGCAGATTTCGGCGATAGGTCCTGCAAAGAAATTGTCGGCACCGGGAATTTTGTCCTGAGCCATTAATCGGCACAGACCGTCGGTTACGGCTTCAGCTTCCGCTCTGCCAGGTACATGCAGACCTACGTGACCGAGTGTGAAATCCAGCATGTGACGGACGATTTTTTGGCAGTGTGCTGCGATGGCATCCCAATCTTTGGCCTTGACTAAATCAGAAGGGGTAATGAAACTGCCGCCGACAGCTGCGACATTCGGTAAATCCAGATATTCATTCATGTTGTCGTAATTTACGCCGCCTGTTGGAATGAATTTCATGGCAGCAAAAGGACCGGCAAGGGCTTTAAAGTTTTCGGACCGCCATAGGCTCCGGCTGGGGAGAATTTGCAAACTTCCAGTCCTAACCCATTGGCCGCTTCGATGTCGGCTGGAGATACGGTTCCCGGCATGATATCGATATGGTTTTCGATACACCATTGAGTGACCTGAGGATTATAGGCCGGCGTAATGATGAATTCAGCACCTGCTTCTACAGCGGTTTGCGCTTGTGCTACATTATGTACCGTGCCAGCTCCGACAATGAGTCCGGGAATGGTCTTCATAGCGCGGATGATGTCCAGGCAGGCATCCGTACGGAAGGTAACTTCAGCAATCGGGATTCCCCCACGGGCTAAAGCTTGACCAAAGGGGACTGCGTCTTGTGCATCTTCTAAGACGATGAGTGGAACCAGTCCGATTTCAAATATTTTCTTCATATTATCGCTAATCATGGCTGCCTCCTATTTTTCCATAAACGCTTTTAACTGATCCGGATAGGGGAGACCTTCGTTGTCTCCCCGGCTGGTAACCTGGATGGCTCCGATGGCATTGCCGCGGCGTACAGCTTCTTTCAAGGGAAGGCCTTCCATCAATGCCGTAATGACCCCGGCTGCGAAACCATCGCCGGCACCGACTGTATCGATGACTTTATCGACTTTAAAGCCGGGAACGAGATACTCTTCGGTAGCTGTCGTTACGTAAGCGCCTTGGCTGCCGACTTTCGTAATAACGGCTTTGGCTCCCAGGTTACGATAGAAAGCGTTGATTTTTTTCGGATCATCACTGCCCATGAGGATTTTGCCTTCGGCTGTCCCAGGGAGAACGATGTCAGCTTTGGATGCCATGTCATTAATAGACTGAATCATGACATCCTGACTGGGCCAGAGCTGAGGCCGTAAATTGGGATCGAAGGTAATCAGTAAACCTGCCTGACGAGCCTTATCGAACATTAAGTTGACAGCAGCCCGCGTCGATTCACTGAGGGCCGGTAAAATCCCTGTCAAATGGATGTGGCTGTATTCATCGAAGCGGATTTTTTCAACATCTTCGACGGATAACGTAGAGGCAGCCGAGCCAGCACGGAAATAAAAAATATCCGGATCGCCTTGGCTGACACGGCCTTTCAGCATGAACCCTGTCTTTTTCGTATCACTCCAGGCGACGAATTCATTGCCGATTTTGTTTTCGTTCAGTACATGGATAATTCGCTGACCAAAAGGATCTTTGCCCAGTTTCGTCATGTAAGTAACGCGGTGACCCAGACGGGCTACCCCGACAGCGACGTTGAATTCTGCGCCAGCAACGGCCAAATCATAACCACTTACACTGTCAAGGGAACCTTCACTTTAAGTAATCAAGAGGCCCATGGGTTCACCTGCAAGAATTAATCCAGATTTCATAGTTCTTCATCCTTTCAAAATGGAATAGGAGCTGCCTTATGTGACAGCTCCTTATTTTTGTTTAAGGTTGTTTGTCGATATAGGCAAGAATACCGCCGTCGACATATAAGATATGGCCATTGACGAAGTCCGACGCATGGGAAGCTAAGAATACAGCAGGCCCTTCGAGGTCTTCTGTTGTGCCCCAGCGGCCAGCTGGCGTCTTGGAGACGATGAACTGGTCAAAAGGATGGCGGGAGCCATCAGGCTGTTTTTCACGCAGCGGAGCTGTCTGAGGCGTTGCGATGTAGCCAGGGCCAATGCCGTTGCACTGGATATTGGTGCCGCCAAATTCAGCGCAGATATTGCGGGTTAACATTTTCAGACCGCCTTTGGCTGCGGCATAAGCCGATACGGTTTCACGGCCTAATTCGCTCATCATAGAGCAGATATTGATTATTTTGCCGTGGCCTTTTTTAATCATACCGGGAATGACCGCTTTGGATACGATGAACGGGCCGACTAAGTCGATATCGACGACCTGGCGGAACTCTTCCGTCGTCATGTCGCACATGGGGATGCGCTTGATGATACCCGCGTTGTTGACGAGGATGTCACTGGTTCCTAACGTCTTTTCTATTTCTCTAACTAATTGCTGCACATGAATTTCATCAGTGACATCGCAAATATAGCCGTGCGCGTCGATGCCCTCTCTTTTATAATCCTTCATAGCCTGGTCCAAGTGTTCCTGGCTGCGGCAGTTGAAGGCAATGACGGCACCGGCACGGGCTAAGGCTTTTGCGATGGCAAACCCGATGCCGTAAGAACCGCCCGTAACAAGGGCGACATTGCCTTTCAAAGAAAACATACTATTTAAATAATCCATGCTGATCCTCCTGAAAATAAGAATGGTACATCCAATAATAGGGAAGAGTCGATTGAGTTAGAATTACAGATTGATTCTATTGTAGTAAAACCCGCTAGATTTGTATATTTGGAGAAAATGGGGCTTGTCGCACGTAATCTTGTACAGTCCTTGTTCTATATGCAAAAATATAAAATTTAAACTTTTTACGTTGCCTTGGAAATTGATGAAGCCAGTTTATCCAAGTCTGCACTAAGTCTATTAAAAATTCTGCACTCACAATTCCAATGGTTTATGAGTGCAGGATTTTTTGATTGTATGTAAGTGATGATTTCTTAATTGTTATGGAAGAATGTGTCAAGTCCTTTGCTGAACCAGCGACCACTGAGAACGTGCTTGATGAGTTCTTCTTTTGCATTCTCGGTTATAGACGTATCCCTGACTATTTCGTCAAGGATAGACTGATAGGTCGTGCGGCCGTATTCTTGATGGATATCTACTTTTGTCCCATCGGAATTGACATATAACTGGCTCGGTCCCTCTGTTGCGCTGGTCCATTTCTTCCATGTTACAAGGCCCTTGCCATTGGGATTCCCTGTACGCATGAAATTACCCAGATAATCCTGTATTTGCGCTGTCAGTGCTAGCGCGCCGGGATTGTCGAAAGAACCTGCTGGATAGCCTGCTGTCGTAGCTGTTGGGATGCCGGTAGCAAAAGGAATCCATATGCCGTGGATAGAGCCGGACGTAAAGGCCGTTTTTTCACCGACGAGCTTCGGATTATTTCCATAGGCAATTTTCATCGTATAAATAGGTGCTTTGCCATAGTGGTTGAACATGGTGACAGCTGATTCTTCGGCATTGAATAGCTCATACAGACGGCTGCCATATGTCTTAGCAAAAGCGAATTCTTTATGCTTTTCTGGATCCGTAAAGATTGAGCCGTCTTTAACGGATGGAGAAAAGTAACTATCAGTCCGCGTATATAGGGAGAATTCATCTGTACCAGTCGTCATGATGAGAGGTACTTGATTGTAATTTTTCGTAGCAAAAGCATCTTTTTCTAATACGATACCATCATTATAGAGATGAGGGAAGGCACTCATGCGGATACCAGCATGACCAAACGCAGCGGCAATACGGTCGGCGGATAGATTCTGTAAATAATCACGGACCTCCGGTGTATCCTGCAACAGCCATTTGGCGGCATCTATGTCGCTCTTTTTGATGCCGTCTGCAACGACGAGAGAAGCAAAATGCTGAGCGAAAATCTGCTGAGCCCAGGCCGTATCAGAAGTAGTCATACCGCCACTGAAGGAAATCGCTTTCTGGAATTTCCCTTTTGCTATAGGAGAAATAAGCAATGCCATGACGTCACGTCCACCGGAAGAAAAGCCTGCAATCGTAATATTGTTAGCATTTCCGCCGAAGCTGGCAATATTTTCTTTCGTCCAGTCCAGGCCTCTCACAAAATCCAATACAGCAAAGTTACCAGAATTTTCTTCAACCGTACCATGCTTTAATGCTGGTAGGGGATTAAAGCCCAGTGCACCCAGACGGTGATTGATACTGATGGCGATGACGTGTTCCCTTTCAGCAAACTTCTGCCAGTTCACCTGGTCAGCAGCACCGCTCTGATTATTACCACCATGGATAAAGAACAGGACGGGCAGATTTTTTTCTTTTGTATTAGGACGCAGCACTTTACAACTTTTACGCTGCCTCGGAAGTTGATGAAGCTAGTTTACACAAGGCCTGAACTAAGTCCGTTGGATTTTTTGCGGTTTGGGCCTTAGCGACCAAAGTGCCAAAAAATATTTCACGCTGTATTT